>NZ_JASDCB010000033.1:0-45948 GCF_030408135.1 Pseudoalteromonas sp. APC 3691
AAAAGTCACATCAGCAATAAAACCTAAAGAATAATAACAACACCAGAAAAATATCGCGATCGCAGCCTTCGGCTGCTCAAAAATAGTAAACCCTACAAAAAAGCAGGGTTTATCGTCAATCTGAAGCAGCTTTTTAGCTGCTTTTTTTATGCTTGTTACTATTTACAGTTGAGACTGTAAGTAGTTTTTGATACCCGTATTTTTAATAAGTAATTGTTGGGTTTCTAACCAATCAATTTGCTCTTCTTGTTCATTTAAAATGTGATCAAGGGCTTCACGGGTAATGTAATCTTTTTTACTTTCAGCCAGTTTAACTGCGCTACGTAACTCATCAATAGTATCGAGTTCAAAACTCATGTTAGCAGCAATCATTTCTTCGCTGTTTTCACCAATACGTAATCGGCCTAGGTCTTGAAGATTTGGTAAGCCTTCTAAAAACAAAATACGTTCAATTAAACGATCAGCGTTTTTCATTTTTTGAATTGATACTTTGTAGTCTGCTTTATCAAGCTGTGTAAAGCCAAAATCTTTAAACATACGTGCATGTAAAAAGTATTGGTTAATACCAACAAGCTCATTAGCGAGTACTTTATTAAGCGCTGCAATAACGTCTTTATCGCCTTTCATAATATGCTCCTACTAAGCCATTTGTGCTTGATGATAATTTTCAGAACCAATTTTATCAATTAGACCAAGTTGTTGCTCTAACCAGTAAACATGATCTTCTTCGGTATCAAATAACAGCTTTTCTAAAATGCTACGAGATTGATAATCTTGTTGTTCTTCACATATTGCGATGACGTCTTTAACACACGCAACTACTTCAAGCTCTAGTGTTAAATCGTTTTGCATCATGCTTTTTACATCGTTACCGATAAGTAAATCACGGCGCTTAGTCATATTTGGTACACCTTCTAAAAACAAGATGCGCTTAATAAGCCAGTCTGCGTGATCTTTTTCTTCTTCCATTTCGTGGTTAAGGCGCTCGTATAGTTTGTTTAAACCCCAGTCGTCATACATGCGCGAGTGTATAAAATACTGATCGATTGCTGCTAATTCGTTAGCTAACAATGTATTAAACGCATCGATTACTTTTTGATTACCTTTCATGATAAATCGCCTCAACTATTTCAATTGTATGCAGTGTAGTACATATAGCCTATATTGCAAGTTTTCTCTATAAAAATCATTGCTTTACTATTGGTTTTGATTCTTATTTAAGTTTGCGTTACTGCTTGGTTTGTGGACAGTTTTTTATTTGTATTAGTATCTGAGAATGATTACTAGAGGTATTTATAAACAATAAGTTGAGAGACTGCATTTCATATTATTTTTTAAATAAATAGGCATGCTGATGATGCCTATTTATTGAGTATATTACTAATTAAAACTGGTATTTAGCACCTAGGGTAGCCGTTGTGCCTAATCCTTTGATGTTATAGCCGCCGTAAGTGTAAGATTGTGCGCGGGCAGGGTAGTAATCGCTATTGAACAGGTTTTCGATACCAAAATAGCCACTCCAGCTGGCGTTAACATTGTACTGGCCACTTAAGTTAAATGTGTTGTAGCTACTAACAGGGCCCTGATCGCCAGAGTATTGGCCTTGCGCATTTTTATCAAAACGCTTTCTGTTGCCTACATATAAAAAGCTCATTGCAAGAGATAGCTCGTCATTTGTTTGCCACGTTACATTCGCTGTTGCTTTAGGTGGGCTAATTTGGCTTGCCCCTAAATAGTCATCGGCCTCGGTATTTTTACCTTCAACATAGCTGTACGTTGCGCTTAATTTAAGATCTTGGGTAATAGTGTAATTAACTAACCCTTCGTAACCCCATATTTCTTGTGGCGCACGCACAGGTTCGTAAACTCCTGTTACTTCATTATACTCATTACTTGTACCAAGCTCTGAGGTACTTCTGTAAAGAGCAAATTCAAAACGTACGTTTTCAAACTGTGAGGTAAAACCAACTTCGTAATTGTCGATTATTGAGGCTTGTGTTTGAATAAGTGCAATGTCGTCAACGGTTGCAGCACGAAGTAAGCGACCAATATCAGAAATATCAGAGCCCTGTGAGTAGCTAAAAAACGGGCTAAAGGCATCTGTTAAGTTATATTTAATACCGGCGTTATAAGTTGTTGCATCGTAATTAATGGTGTCGCCACGCACATTTAATGGTACTGAACATTGCGATGCGGTTTTGCAAAGTTTTAGCGTTTGGTAGTCACTTACGCTCAAATCAATGCTTTCTTTTCTTACACCCGCTTTTACAATAATGTCGTCGTTTATTACCCATTTGGTTTGTAAAAAGCCAGCCACACTTTCCATGTCCATTTCTGGCACCCACACACGGCCATCTACTAAAGGTTGCGATGTTTTATCGTTTAAGGCATCAATACCGTAGATTAGGGTGGCTGTTACGTTTTCAAAATCAAACTGACTATTAAATGTAGCTCTGGCACCTTGCTTGTCTGATTTAATAACCGATTGACCACCGCTATAACCTTCATCAAGGTTGGCTAAAGCGGTTGAGAAAAAGAATACGTTTTCTATATTTTGTTTATACAGATCGAGGGTCATTTGTGTGTTTTCAAACAGCGCGTAATCAACATATTTTAGGGTTATATTTTCGTTGCCTTCTGGGCCTTGCGGCTTACCTTGTTTTTGAAGCTCTAAGGGGACGTGTATAGCGTATGTTTTCTCCCCTATATTGCCATCGCCAGTAACATCGCCTAAATCAGTTTTTTGCTGTGAGCTGTAAAAGTTATAGCTAAACTGCAGTTGCTTTTCGTCGTCAAAATCATAAGTTAGTTTGGTAAAATAGTTTTGAGTTTCAGAGTCTGATAAACCATATTGCAAGCCTAAAATATCGCCCTCTGCATCGCGTTGTACGCCGTTTTCTTCATAGCTTGCCGTTAGCAGGTAGCTTAGTTGGTCGAGCTTACCGTTTACTGCGGCTGATACTCTACCGCCGCCACTTTCTGCTAATTTAACAGCGCTAAAGCGGCTTGAAATACTTATTTCACCTTCCGGTTTACCATCACTGCGAGCCTGTTTTGTTATGTAGTTAATAATGCCACCTGAGGCACCATTACCATAAATAGACGTTGCGCCTTTTATGACTTCAATGCGCGCTATGGCACTTGCATCAAGCGTTTTTACGCCTAAAGAACCATTACGAAGAGGTGTTGATTGCGGTACACCATCAATCATTATTAATGGCGCACGGCCGCGTAGTGTTTGTCCTGAATTACTTGAACTGCCAGTATCTGGGGCAAGGCCAGGAACCATTTGCGCGAGTAAACTTCCCAGTTCTGAGCTTACTTTTAAATGCTGTTGTATTTGTTGCTGATTAATAACGGTAATCGAGGCAGGTACTTCGTCAATGTTCTCTGATATGCGGCTGCCAGATACAATGACATGCTCTAACTGATCAGAAGTGTATTCATTTTTATTATTTTCATTTGCTAACGTGTTAGTACTTATTGCAATAGCAATAAGGCAAAGCGAAGTTTTTAACATGGGGTGTCTTAGTTGATAACAATTTACGTAATGGTAATTATTATCAACTAACGACACAGGTGTTAATGAGATTTATTTCCATTTATGGCGTTTTAACCAAAAATATACACCGCTTACAATAAAAAATGCGAGTGAAAGGGCTATTAATAACCATAAAAACTGCACGATAGGACCTGCAAAATCACCAATGTGAAACTTATACTTAAAGTTCCATGCTTGTGTTGTGAAGTTTGTTTTACTGGCGTCAAATGAGTTTAATACTTTACCCGTAAATGGGTTAGTCCAAACCCAGCTGTAAGCGTGGCTTTCGCCAGGGTTTTGCATTCTCAGTGCAATTGCTTCGTCATCCTTTTTAGGTAAGTAAATTCTATATAATTTACCGTCTGGAAATACGTTCTCTGCATTTTTAATTGCTTCATTGTAGTTTAAAGCAGCTTGAGAAGGGGTTATTACTTTTGGTGCTTTAGGTCTTTGTTCTATCTTGTTTAAGGTCACAAATTCTAATACCGATTGAGTTTGTGTTTTCCAGTTAAATGCCATACCAGTAAATGCAATCAGTATAAGCGGTATAAAAAAGTAAACACCAAGCACTGTATGAAATTGATACATGAGCACTCTAAATTTGGCTTTTGGTTTTATAGCTAAACGTTTAACTCTGTTTTTGGGCTTTACCCATAAATAAAAGCCCAGTAATACATTTATTAAAAGTAGCAATGCACACACCGACATCCAATTTCGAAAGGTTTTTTCACCTTTACTGTCTTCAAACAACAGCCAACGATGTAATCCCATAGCAAACCCATAAATCGTATCGGTTGATTCATAGATGTTTAGTACACTCCCAGAGTAGGGGTTAACACTGGCGTAGTGTTTATTGGCTAACCGAAATTGCCATGCTGCGTTTGGCGCTTGTTCGGGCATAAAAAAGGTGATTTTTTGCTTAGTTTGAGCTTGTACATTTTGTATAAGTTCATCGTAATGCATTAAGTTTTTTTGGGGTGTTACTTGCCATTTCTCAGGCTCTATTAGGTGCTGTATGTCTTTTGCATAAATCATAACAGCACCGGTTAGGCTCACTATTAATAAAAATAGTCCGCTAATTAGGGCAAGGCCTAAATGAATTCTACGTAACCAAAGTTTCAAAAACGGTATCTCATTATGAGTTAATGACAATATTGTAAATGATAATACGAGCTGTTTTCAATTAAATAGTTATGTATTTGGTTTAGCTTGTTATTAAGAACATTAAATTAGGCTTTTATTCGCGATTGGTCGGATCTCTATTATGCAATTTTCGATATTAAAATTGTTGTGCAAAAAACTTTTAACTGCGGCTAAATCAATTACCTGCTGAGTGCTAATAATAAGCTCGCAATAATTTTCTTTATCGTCTAGTTGCCAAAGCTTAATGCTAACTACCGATTCGATATTAAATTCATTACTAATAGCACGTGATATTGCATCTGTATCAATATTGCTAGGCGCTGCTTGCATTAAAATTTTGCAGCTTTGCTTTAATAGTAAAATGCCATGATAAATTACATAAAGAGAAATAAGCACAGTGGCAATTAAGTCAACGATATACCACTGGTATAAAATAATTAAGGTGCCCGCAATAATAACAACAATAGATGCCATTGCATCTGATACGTTATGAATAAAGGCCGCTTTTATATTTATACTGTGATTTGCGCCAGCTCGGTAGGTTAAATATGCGGTTGCTAAATCAATAATCAATGCTATTGCTGCCACCCACACAACTATCCAACCATTAATTGGTTGAGGGTTTAAATAGCTCGAAATGGCTTCAAAAATTAAATACACACCAATTAATATCAATGTACCGCTATTAAAAAGTGTGGCAAGTATTTCAGCGCGTTTATAGCCAAAATGATGAGTGGTGTCAGCAGGTTTATTACCAATTTTACGTGCAACGAGCGCGATAAATATAGCGGCAGCATCACTTAAATTATGAAGTGCATCGGCTATAAGTGACAAACTGCCCGAAAATACCCCGCCAATAACTTGGGCTACGGTTAGCAATACATTAATAACCACAGCGACGGTTAGCTGTTTATCGCTCTGGTTTTCGTCTACATGACTATGTGAGTGATCGTGCGCCATAATGACCTCAAATGTATTAATTGAATATTGCTTATATCATGGCTGGTTTAAAACCGCTACAGATGTGGTAGCGTCAATAAATCTAATTATAAGTTAGTAATAAAGGCGTATATTTTAAAAAGTGTGAATTTAATATTGTAACGCTAAACACCCATTTTTTAAGGAGTTTACCGCTCAAAACTTGCGTCTTTATATATTTAGTGCATTAATGTAAGTAATATTAAATGATTATAAGTTGCTGGATATTAAGCATGCACAAAGGTTTAAACTTTGGTGAATTAACAGGTAAAGGACAGTCTGTTCGAAGTAAGTTAATTATAACCTTTATAATTATAGCCTTAGGGCCACTATGTATACTTACTTGGTTTAGTCTTGAACACGTAAATCGCACCCTTAAACAAAATGCAGACACCGAACTTAACGAGCTTAATAATATAGGCAAGCAATTTGCTGATATTTGGTTTGCAGACCATGTTAAAGATTTATATTTGCTTAGGTCACAACTTGATATTAGCTCTGCTAAAAAAAAAAATTAATAAATCAATTTGTTGAGCAGTATGACTTCGTTAATCATGTAGAGCTTATAGATATAAACCTTGTTAACTCACGACCTTTATCACCTTTTTTTGATGTTATTAAAGAGCAGCGCTTTGACGACATACGCACAGGTATTAAAAATACAGGCAAGATTCAGTTTCGGTCAATGACTGCCTCAGGGCGCGACTATCATATTATTGGCTTGCCAGTATTAAATGATGAAAATAAGTTACAAACAATATTGATCGCAGATATAAATTTAAACGGCTTATTAAATAATTTAAGTAAAATACACGCTGCTAATAAAGACATAACATTTTATGTTATGTACAAAAATAAAATTCAAAAAAGTAATAATTCAGACGATACCCAACCACTATTTTTCTCTCAAAACGGATCACCAACACAACGTGTTTTTACTTATAGTGATAAGAATGAAGTCACTTTATATGGGTATATTAATTCATTAGAGTTTTTAAATGAATCTGGCTGGCAGCTACTCGTATCAAAACCAAAAGAAGTCGCACTACAAGGCGCCAATTATTATAAGCAGCTTGCTGTATTGACTAATACGGGGGCGTTATTGCTTATATTAACGCTGTCTTGGTGGTTTGGTCGCCGGCTTTCTCAGCCTTTAATTAACTTAGCTAAAATTGTTGAAAATATTACAAAAGGCGATTTGGTTAAAGTTCCAATAATAAACGACAGTATAGAGTTTAATCAGCTTTCATTAGGTCTTCGTAAGTTAGTGGACGTAAAAGCAGAGCAACAAAGTATATTACAAAAACAACGTTCGGCACTTCAAATTGCATTAAAACAGTTAGCCGAGCAAAAAAGTGCATTAGATGAACACGCTATTGTTGCTGTAACTGATTTGCATGGCACCATCACTTTTGTAAATAAGAAATTTTGTGAGATTAGTGGCTACGATGAACACGAATTAATAGGTCAAAACCATCGCCTTTTAAATTCAGGAAAACACGAAAAAGCATTTTTTAAAAATATGTATAAAACGCTTAAACGTGGTGATATATGGAACGGGCAAATATGCAATAAAGCTAAGCATGGTGGCATATATTGGGTAGATACGACAATTGCACCATTTTTAGATGAAAATGGAAAACCGCAAAACTATATTGCTATTCGTAATGACATTACAGCCCTGAAAGTACAAGAGCTAGAGCTTGAACAGCACAAAACACAGTTACAACTAGTGATTGACTCAACAGCCGTGGGTATTTGGGATTGGTATATCGATTCTAAAAAAGTGACATTTAATAATCGCTGGGCCGAGATTATAGGTTACAAACTCAGCGAGCTTGAACCATGCACTATAGATACTTGGTATACATTTGCTCACCCTGATGATTTAGCTATATCGGAGAGAAAACTTAAAGCGTATTTTGCCGGCGAGACTGACTATTATGTTAGCGAAGCCCGCATGAAGCATAAAAATGGAGATTGGATTTGGGTTCTCGATACTGCAAAAATAGTTGAGTGGAATACCGATGGCTCTCCAAAACGTATGATAGGTACGCATTTAGACATATCTGATCAAAAATCTACACAGCATGAATTGCAAGGAAGTCGAGATAGGTTTGCATCTTTAGTATCAAATATACCGGGCATTATTTATCGATGTAAATTTGATGACAAATTAAGCATGCTTTATATGAGCGACCAAGCGAGTGAAATAACAGGCTATTCGCCTGATGAGTTGATACATAGCGAAGCCATTAACTTTTTTGATTTAATATGCAAAGACGATTCTACAAAAATAAAAGCTGAAATATTAAGCTGTGTCGGCGCCAAGCAGCCATGGTCTGTTGAGTATAGAATTACAGCCCGCGATGGTTCCTTGCATTGGGTAAACGAAAAAGGCCAAGCGATTTACGCAGATGATGGCAACATATTGTATTTAGATGGGTTTATTTTAGATATTACGGATCGTTATAACACTCAATTAGAAATAAATCGTCAGCAAAATTTACTCGAATCAATGAGTAAGCAAGGTCAGATTGGCGCATGGGAAATTGACTTAGAGGCGCATACGCTTTATTGGTCTGATGAAGTTAAAGTTATTCATGAGGTACCAGAGGGTTATGAGCCTAGCATAGATACCGCAATTGATTTTTATAAACCAGGAATACACCGAGACACTATAAGTACCTTGTTTGAATGCGCTGTGACTTTAGGTGAAAGTTGGAGTGTTGAGCTTATTATTTTAACTTATTCGGGGCAGGAGCGTTGGGTTAAATCAATGGGCCAAGCAGAGCTTAGAGATGGAAAATGCGTACGTGTTTTTGGCTCGTTTCAAAGTATTGATGCGCATAAGCGACTTGAACTCGAAAGCGAAAAAACAAACAGGTATAACAAAAATTTAGCTGCACTTACTGTTGCCCCTGAAGTACAAAACAGTAATGTAGAACAAGTTAAAAAGTTAGCAGTTAAATCTATGTGTGAAGTGCTAGATATTGCTCGCGCTTCGGTATGGATTTTTAACGATAAACGAGATGTGATGACATGTCATAGTTTATACATTAAAGGGCAAGGTTTTGTAGATACAAATGCTGTTTTAACTGCTAAAGACTACCCTGAATATTATAACGCCATTTATAAGCAAAACTTAGTAGCTATTGATGATGTTTATACGCACCCAGCAACTGCTGATTTTATAGAAGCGTATGCAAAACCACTAAATATTAAATCGATGCTTGATGCAGTGATAGCAACTGGCGATGGTAATTTAGGTATTTTGTGTGCTGAAACGGTAGGCGAGCACCACAATTGGACGCAAAGCGAAGAAACGTATCTTCGATCATTAGCTACTTTAGTGGGAAGCTCTTTAGTTTCTCAGCAGCGTAAAGTAATCAGTGAGGAGTTAAAAGTAGCGCTTGTTAAAGCTGAAGATGCAGCGCTTGCTAAGAGTCAATTCTTAGCAACTATGAGCCACGAAATAAGAACGCCAATGAATGGTGTGCTCGGTATGCTAGAGCTTGTTCAATTAGAATCATTACCTAAGCCAATAGAGACAAAAGTAGACATTGCCAAAACAAGCGCACATTCTTTATTAGCCGTAATTAACGATATTTTAGATTTTTCTAAAGCCGAGGCTGGTAAAATCGAACTTGAAGAAATTAACTTTAATGGACGAGATTTAATTGGCGAAGTTGCTGCCGCGCAAGCATTTACAGCTCAAGACAAAGGCATTGAAATAATTTTAGATTTGTTAGCCTTGGAGCCTTCGCAATTATGTGGTGACCCCGGGCGAATTCGCCAAGTGCTTACTAATTTACTGAGTAACGCCGTTAAGTTTACGGCTAAAGGCGAGGTTGTGGTAAGTGCGAAAATTAATAAAATGGTTCAAGGTTTAGAATTTGTTGTAAGTGTAAAAGACTCAGGCATAGGAATAAGTGAAGACAAACAACAGCAATTATTTACTCCGTTTTCTCAAGTAGATGCATCAACAACGCGTGAGTACGGGGGCAGTGGCTTAGGGCTTGCCATCTGTAAACAACTTTGCGAGTTAATGGGAGGAGCTATTTCTGTCACTAGCGAAGCAGGTAAAGGAAGCACTTTTACTGCCTCTATAATGCTAACATCGGGAGATCAAAAAGAGCGTTATATTCCTAATATTAATATGAAAGAATTAACAGTTTTAGTTGTTGATGATAACGAAACAAATAGAATAGTAATTTTACAACAGCTTGAACATTGGGGCGCGAAAGTTGTTCTGGCATGTGACGCACACCAAGCACTTGATATGTGTGCGCAGCAATATAAAAGCGAAAATTGCATGTATGATATTGCAGTGCTTGATATGCAAATGCCAGGAATGGGTGGCATAGAGCTTTGTAAAGCATTAAAAGCACATGAACATTATAAATCAATGCCACTTGTAATGATGACTAGTATTGCTGGTATGGAAGGCGCGCAGCGCTATTCTGATGCTGGTTTTCAGGCATATTTCCCTAAACCAGTAACCACCGCTGATTTAATTTCTGCACTGTCCGTTATTACGAGTAATGGAGCAGGAGAAGTGCTTCCACTCGTTACGTCAGGTTATATTTCGTCACTCAAAAAAGAAAAGGTACAGGAGTCTTCCCAAATATTATTGGTAGAAGATAATCCCATTAACCAACAGGTGGCTAAATTAATGCTCAAAAAGCTTAATTGTGATGTTACGATTGCCGGGAATGGTCAACTGGCAATTGATATATTAAAAGCTCACGATTCAGGGTTCTTTAAGTTAGTACTTATGGATTGCCAAATGCCTGTTATGGATGGTTTTGCTTCAACCGCGGCTATTCGCAAAGGATTAGCGGGTGAACAGCACAAAAATATTAGAATTATTGCTATCACCGCTAATGCAATGGACTCCGATAAAGAGCGTTGTATTACAGCTGGAATGGATGATTATTTGAGTAAACCTATTCAATTAGATATTTTAAAAGATAAATTAGAGCAGTATATTTAAGGTAAAAATACAATGAGCCAACCCGTTATAATACGTGATGCAAAACCAAGTGACGCAAAAACAATTTTGCACTTTATTACCGAACTTGCCATATACGAAAAAGAACCTGATGCGGTAAAAACCGATGAACAAGCAATTTTAGATACTTTGTTTAGCGAAGGGGCAACCGCGCACAGCATAATTTGTTTAGAGAGCGATGAGCCAATTGGTTTTGCAGTATATTTTTATAATTACTCTACTTGGTTAGGTAAAAATGGCCTATATCTTGAGGATTTATACGTAAGCCCAGATAGTCGTGGCAATGGTGCAGGCAAAGCCATTATGAAGCACTTAGCTAATAAGGCGATTAGTAATAACTGTGGTCGTTTTGAATGGGTGGTGCTTGATTGGAATAAACCCGCTATCGATTTTTACAACAGTATTGGCGCAAAGCCTCAAAACGAATGGATTATATATCGCTTAACAGGGCAGGAATTATTAGATTTCGCCAAATAGTTAATGAAAATCATTTGCATTTGGGTTGTTGGGTGTGTAAATTAAATACACACTCAATAATTAAATGTGCAGATGATTATATGATCTCAGGTCAAAAACAGCCCCACCCAGATCTACTCTATCTTGAGCAAGCATTAAGCCCTTGGCAGTCGAACATAATGCAAGGTAATTATGCATTTGAGCAGGGTGCTTTACTCGAAGCACGCGATAAATACTTATTAGCCAAAACGCTTGCGGATCATCTCCTTCAGCAGTTTTTATATGCTCAGATTAATAACAATGCCATTTATGCTATTGAGCATTGTATACCCGCACTTGTTGTTGCGTCGCATAATTTAGCTGATACCTATATAGCTATGCAGCAGCCAGAAAATGCATGTAAATGGCTATGCGAAATACACCTAACGCTTTGTTCTTTAACAAAGCATACTCATTACGATATACAAAAAGTGAGTAAGCATCATTACATTAAAACTTCCTCTGAACTTGTATTATTTGCAAGACGCTATCATTTTTTACCTGAGCTAATAGAGCAAGTGAATTTTTGCTTATGCTCAGAGAGCACTACAAACAATCAACTGCACTAATTTAAAAGAAAAAGGAGTATTTATGGCTTTTACTTTGCCTGCACTTAACTATGAGTACGATGCGCTTGAGCCTCATATTGATGGTAAAACAATGCATATTCACCACACATTGCATCATCAAACGTATATCAATAAAGCCAATGCTGCTTTAGCAGATACTGTTTATGCAACCGCAAATGCTGAAAAATTACTTAAGGGAATAAACAGTCTGCCTAGTAATTTACAAAAAGCAGTACAAGAGCATGTAGGAGGGCATTTTAATCACAGCTTATTTTGGCAAGTAATGAGCCCACAAGGAGGCGGTAAACCTGAAGGTATTGTGGCTCAGGCTATAAATGAGCAACTAGGCGGTTTTGATAAGTTTAAAGAGGAATTTACAGCCGCGGCAATTAGCCAATTTGGTAGTGGCTGGGCATGGTTATGTGTCACGCCAGATAAAAAGCTGATTATACAAAATAGCGCTAATCAAGATAGCCCTTTAATGCAAGGTAATACACCTATTTTGGGACTTGATGTATGGGAGCATGCCTATTATTTGAAGTATCAAAATAAGCGCCCTGACTATATTGCCGCTTTTTATAATGTAGTTAATTGGCAAGAAGTACAAAGGCGTTATTTATTGGCTATCGGTTGAGTGCCGAATATGGCTAGTAATACAGTTTATTTTCTATAAGCTAGGCTCTATTAGATAATTTTACAGAGCCGCTTATGGACACTTCACATTGGCAAAAAGCACGTCAGAGCCGCGATCCTCGTTTTGACGGGCTTTTTTACGTAGCGGTAAAAAGTACCGGTATTTATTGCAGACCTATTTGCCCTGCACCAACGGCTCACGAAAAAAACGTTGTTTATTATCAGTTTGCCCATAACGCGGCGCAAGACGGTTTTAGACCCTGCATTCGTTGCAGGCCTGATAGTGCCCCTGGCAGCGCAGCATGGCAGGGTACAAAAACGACTGTACTTAGAGCAAAACAGTTAATAGATCAAAATGATGAGCACGACTGCGAAAATTTAGCAGCTCGTTTAGGTGTAAGTAGTCGTTATTTAAGACAGTTGTTTAAGCAGTATTTTGGCGTGTCGATTACGCAATATCGATTGTTTAACCAATGTCACTTTGCTAAAAAGCTGATTCAAGAAACACATTTACCCCTTACCGAAATAGCGTTTTCCGCAGGCTTTAAAAGCATTAGGCGCTTTAATGATGCATTTTTACAGCAGTTAAATATAGCTCCCTCGAAGCTACGTAGTAGCGATAAAAAACCAACGCCAACACTCACATTAACGTTACCATTTAGGCCGCCTTATAATTGGCCTGCTTTGCAGGGCTTTTTGCAAAGGCGTTTGATAAAGCCAATGGAGTGGATAACGCAAACGAGCTACGGACGTACTTTTGCAAGTGAGCAATATAAAGGAAGTTTTACCGCTGAATTTATAGCGAGTAAAAACCACTTTAGTGTGTCTATCAATATAGATAATACGTTGTACTTACAAACTGTTATAAATAATATACGCCGTGTGCTTGATTTAGACGCTGATATTAATTTAATTCAAATGCATTTAAGCGCTAATATAAATAATGCATTTACAGTGTGTGAAGGGCTCAGGCTTCCGGGGATTTGGTCAAGTTTTGAAGCAGGGATAAGGGCAGTACTTGGACAACAAGTCAGTGTTACTGCGGCGCATAATTTAGTAACAAAGTTAGTTGATGAATTAGGCGAAAAAGAGGGTGATGCTGTTTACTTCCCCACAGCTAAAATTGTTGATGATAGTGATTTTGCATTTTTTAAAATGCCACAAGCACGCAAAAATGCATTGCACAATTTAGCCCATTTTTGTGCACTAAATCCTGAAAATGACGATTTAGATGAATGGCTTAGCTTAAAAGGAATTGGCCCTTGGACAGTAAATTATGCAAAGCTGCGAGGACAAAGCCAACCCGATATATTACTTGATGGTGATTTAGGTGTTAAAAAAGCACAAGCAGCGGCAAACCCGTTTGAGCCTGCTAATTGCGCTCCTTTTCGATCTTACTTAACTTTTCAACTTTGGCAGCAATTATAATGATAATTCAAACATCAATTTCGAGCCCAATAGACGACATAATTATTCAAGCGACCGAAAAAGGCGTGAGTTATGTTGGGTTTTATCCACCAGTTGAACACCCTTATACGCCATTTGAGCAAGTCACTAACAAGGCGGTGCTTATTTGCGCTGCGCAGTTAAAAGAGTATTTTGCAAAAAGTCGCACTACTTTTGATGTACCACTTGATACAAGCGGTACGGTATTTCAGCACAGTGTATGGCAAGCATTATTAACGGTACCTTTTGGAAAGTCGCAAACATACGGCTATATTGCAAACCAACTCAATAATCCAAAAGCAGTGAGGGCAGTAGGTGCTGCGAATGGTAAAAATCCGATTAGTATTATAGTGCCTTGCCACCGAATTATTGGCGCAAATGCAAAGTTAACGGGCTATGCTGGTGGGCTTGATAGGAAACTTTGGTTGCTGAAACACGAAGGATTAATGTAAATTAATTGATAAAATATAGCCAGTCTGCTTAACTCAACCTATAATTTAAATAATCAACTAATAAAAATTATTATGCGTATTAATAGCTTAGTGTACTTTTTTATTGCCAGTTTAATGTTTACCGCTACTGCGTTTAGCAAGCCGCAAAGTCTCGTGTTTTGTTACGAAGACAAAAATATAGCTCCTATGTTTTTAGGTGATGGCCAAAATATACCAACAGATAAACCTGGTGCATCAATCGAAATACTTCAAAAACTTGATTTAGCATTGCCCAATGTAGCAATATCATTTGTTAGAAAGCCATGGCGTAGATGCTTAAACGATTTAGAATTTAATCGAGTTAATGCTGTTATTGCAAGTTACCGCAAAGGGCGAGAAAACGTTGCTGTTTACCCTGTTGATGAGCAAGGTAAGTTACAAGATGACTACGCAGTAAGTGAATTTGGCAGCTGCCTTATAGGGCGTTATAAATTTCATAAGGAATGGGAGACTCGTGAAGTATTTCAAAATAAAGCATTTACGATAGCTATTCCTAATGGTTATGGGCTAAATAGCGCGTTAAAAGAAGAACCATTTTTTATTCATAATACGTTTTCTAAAAGCAAAGCTTTTGAGTTGCTAGATAAGGGGGTAGTGCAAGCGAGCGTTGATCTATGCCAAGTAGATAGCTTAAAAGTGTCGAGTTATCCGTATGAGGGTAATAATGTTAAACCTATTTATCCCCCTTACGAAACCAGCCATGGTTATCTTGTTTTTTCAAAAAAATTCTACGAAGAAAAAAATGCTCTAAGCTTACAAATGTGGCAGTGGTTATCAAAATTTGAAAGTGCACCTGTGTATATTAAATACTTACAAACACTTAAATAAACAGGCCCTGACAAAATAAAATTCGCGTTTGTAAATTGGTATTAATTTAATATTAAGGTAGCATAAGCGGACTTTTTATAAAATGGCACCGCAATGGCTCAATTATACTTTTACTACTCTGCAATGAACGCAGGTAAATCAACCACGTTATTACAATCTGCATTTAACTATAAAGAACGTGGCATGGAACCTGTCATCCTTACTGCGGCCATTGATGATAGACAAGGCGTGGGTAAAGTATCGTCTCGTATTGGCTTGCAAGCTGATGCGCATGTATTTGATGCTAGCAAAGATGTTTTTGATCTTATTCAATCACTCAACAATGATAAAAAACGCCATTGTGTATTAGTTGACGAGTGTCAATTTTTATCAAAAGAACAAGTAATGCAATTAACCGATGTGGTTGATGAACTTGGTATACCGGTATTGTGTTATGGCCTGCGTAATGACTTTAGAGGCGAGCTATTTATAGGGTCGCAATACTTACTTGCGTGGGCTGATAAGTTAGTTGAGCTTAAAACTGTATGCCACTGCGGGCGTAAAGCTAACCATGTACTTCGTACCGATGAAAATGGTGAAGCAATTGCCGATGGTAACCAAGTAGAAATTGGCGGCAATGACCGATATGTTTCGGTATGCCGCAAACATTATAAAGCCGCGTTAAATATGGGCCGACAAAGCATTTAAAAATGTATCAATATCTTCGCGCGTAATATCTAAATGCGTTACTAGCCTAAGCTGCTTGCTTGGGCTAAATAATATACCTTGTTGTTTAAGTGTCTCAGCAACCTCTTCAATGTTTATACTGTTAGTGTATGTTGCGTAAACCATATTAGTGGTGTTACTCATATCGACAGTAAAGCCACTGATTTCACTTAATTGTTGAGCCAAATAACGTGCATTTGCATGATCGTCTTTTAAGCGCTCTACATTGTGCTCAAGTGCAAACTGCCCAGCGGCTGCAAGCATTCCGGCTTGACGCAAACCGCCACCAAGTACTTTTCTCCATCGTCTTGCTTTATTAATAAGTGCTGGTGAGCCTAATAATAAAGAGCCTACGGGCGCTCCCAAGCCTTTAGATAAACAAATAGAAACTGAATCAAAGTGTTTTGTAATTTCAGTGATATCAACATTTAGCTCAACTGCGGCATTAAATGCACGTGCGCCGTCTAAGTGCAGCGCTAAATTATGTGTGTTAACAAAGTCACGAGCTTGGGCTAAGTACTCAAGAGGCAGCACCTTTCCGCCAATGGTATTTTCTAAACTAAGCAATCGCGTTTTTGCAAAATGGCAATCGTCTGGTTTTATAGCCGCCGATATTTTACTAAAAGGTATACTGCCATCAGCATCGTTTTCGATAGGCTGTGGTTGCACAGACCCTAAAACAGCTGCACCGCCGCCCTCAAACTTATAGTTATGCGCATTTTGGCCACAAATGTATTCGTCACCTCGCTCACAATGCGCCATTATTGCAAGTAAGTTGGCTTGTGTACCTGAGCTACAATAAAGTGCGGCTTCAAAGTTAAAACGCTTACACGCATAAGCTTCTAGTTGGTTAACGCTTTCATCATCACCATATACATCATCACCAACCGGTGCGCTGCACATAATATCGCGCATTTCTTTTGTTGGTTTTGTAACTGTATCAGAGCGAAAATCTATCATGATTGCCTTATCCTTTTTATTGTTTTTAATAAAATTGGTATTAATCAAGCTCGCTACAAATTTGCTCACGAGTGTCTTTCTCAAAGTAGCTCCATGCAATAAAGCGGCTAATTTTTTGACCTTGTGCCATATCAACTATTTTATATTGTGCTATCGGGTGGGCTTTTAATACTTTTTCAAGGGCTGCAATATTATCTTTTTTGGATACTAACGACGTAAACCACAGTACTTGCTCTGCAAAGTCTTCGCTTTCTTTAATCATGTTAGAGATAAACTGTACTTCACCGCCTTCACACCATAATTCATTATTATGGCCACCAAAGTTAAGCGCGTTACTTGGTGTTTTGCCTAAGTTTTTCCATTTACGTTCACTACCTTTAGTCGCTTCTTCTTCACTGGCATGAAACGGAGGATTACAAAGTGTTAAATGGAATAAATCTTTTTGATTTATAACGCCTTTAAAGATATGTGATGCGTTTTTTTGTTGTTTTAGGGTTATTTTTAAACCATTAAACTGAGCAATTTGCTTTGCTATTTTTACTGAAGCTGCATCAATATCAGTCCCTGTAAAATGCCACTTATATTCACTTGTACCAGTAAGCGGGTAAACTAAATTAGCGCCAGTACCAATATCAAGTACTTTAATTTGCTTACCTAAAGGTATTTGTTGTTGATTATCATCACTTAATAAGTCGGCTAAGTAATGAATGTAGTCAACACGCCCAGGTATAGGTGGACATAAGTTGTGCTCGGGAATATCCCAAAAATCAATATTATAATGTGCTTTTAAAAGAGCTTGATTTAGTGTTTTAACGGCTTTGTTATCACTAAAATCAATGCTTTTAGTACCTGCAGGTGTTGTTATAACAAAGGGCAGTAGAGCAGGGTGCTCTGTTGTTAATAAATCGAAGTCGTACCCATTTTTATGTAGGTTACGAGGGTGTAATTTTGAACGTGCTTTATTTTCTTTCATGGCTTCATTTTAACAACAGATATGATGTAGTGATTGTAACAAATGCTGATGAGTAAAGTGCAGACATTTCCTTTGGTATATTTAATATTGCTGGTAGGATGAGTTGAAAATAATAAAAAGGAATAACTGTGGCGATTTCTCAGCAATCAATAATTATTAACTTAGCTGATCAACAAACACTTCATTTACGCCGTATTAGCGATGAAAATCAGCAAGGGCCTGTCGTATTTTTTATGCATGGAGCTGTAGAAAACGGTAAAATTTTTTATACCCATTCAAATAAAGGACTTGCCCCTTTTTTGGCTGAGCATGGATATAGATGTTATGTGGCCGATTTACGTGGCCGAGGTGATAGTAAACCGGTTATTTCAAGTGACGCTAAGTACGGGCAAACGGAGGCCATTTTAGAAGATATTCCAGCTTTTATTAAGCAAATAGAGTTGATTGAAGGCAAAAAGCCAGACTACTGGGTTGCTCACTCTTGGGGCGGGGTATTGATGAACAGCGCGTTTGCACGTTTTCCAGAATATATTAACGATGTTAAAGCATGTGTGTATTTTGGCTCTAAGCGTTCTTTATTTAATAATCACCCTCAAAAATTATTACAAGCCAATTTAATTTGGTATTTTATGGCGCCTTTACTTGCTAAAAAACATGGCTATTTAAATGCTAAAGGTTATAAGTGGGGCAGCGATAACGAAACTCAAAAGTCGCATTATCAAAGTATGCAGTGGGCTAAAAAGAAGCCATGGATAGATTCTGATGATAATTTTGATTATGCAAAAGCGCTAAACAACCTGCATTTACCGCCAACGCTTCATATTGCTGCGGTAAAAGATAAAGCATTAGCGCAACCAATCGATATTCAAAAATTTATGGACGAATCAGGGCTAGGTATTCAGCAAATGCAAATTTACGGTCGTAAACACGGGCATAATTTTGATTACGACCATATTAATATGCTTACCCACCCAAGTGCGCGTGATGATCAATTTAAAGATTTACTTAATTGGTTTAAAGCACATCCGATTAATTAATTCTCATCAAGTAACTTTAAAAGAGGTGTTTTGTAACGCTCCCACTTAGCGATTGCGGCGTTATTAATAGGTTGGCGAATAGCATGTTTACTCAAGGTCGTTACCGGTGTTTTTTGTTTATAAAATGCTAAGCAGCGCTCTTCAAAACTACAGTTTAAAAAACCAAGTAACTGCGTTAGCTGCTCTTTTGGGTTACTCACTAAATCTTCGTAACTGACATCATAAATTGGCATCTCTTTAAAAGAGTGCCAATGGCTCATCAATTTTTCATACAACTTATGATAAAGCTTAAACTCAGGTAGTGAGCAAAAGTAAGGCTCGTTTTCAGCAAAGTAATTAGTGAAGATAGAAAATGCGGTGGCATTAAAATCACGACTTAAATTTATAAATTTAGCATTTGGGAATAGAATATATATAAGTCCGAGCGACTGATAATTACTCGGCAGTTTATTTATTATAAAAGGTCTGATGGGCGATGCTGTTTTTAATGTTGTGATATACAGCTCGCGGACTTTTTTGATTAAATCCGGCGTTAAATGTGCTAAACATTGCGGGTAAGTCACTCCCGTTTTTTGTTCGATAAAAGCAACTGCGTTATTACTAATACTCGTGCTCTCTCCTAGGCTCGAAAACTGACTATGGCTTGCCAACATTTGCTCCACAAGGGTAGAACCACTACGAGGCATGCCAATAATAAAAACAGGCGTAATATTACCCGTAAACTTTTTATCGGCAGAGGCTATAAACTCCTCGGTGTTGTATTTTATTATTTCATCGTAAAAAGGGGTTAAATCTTTAGTGTTAAATTCACTTAATTTTTTTTGTAATTTATTCGCCAATATAAAATAATTAAATGCTTGCTCGGTATCCTCAAGTGCATCGTAACTGTTTGCTAATGCGTAGTAACACACCATTTTTAAACGTAAATTACTCGTTTGAGTTAATAAGTGGTGCAAATTACTTACATAATTATGCTCATTATCAAAGCGGCCTAACTGCACAAGTTCAAATAAAATATAAGCTGTTACAGGGTATACCCCAATACTGAGTGCATGAGCAAAGGTTGTATGAGCTTTATCTAACTCGCCATGTGTTAAATAGTGCTGTGCTAAGTAATAATGAGGCTCTGGGTTATGACTTGCTAATTTTTTTGCGTATTCAAGCACCGTTAGTGCATCGTTTGGCGAATGAACACCGTTAAATGCATCAGCAAGGGCATGTAATGGTTCAAGCATATGAGGCAAGCGCTCACAGGCTTTTTGGAGTAGGTATACAGCAGCGTCGTAACGTTCTAGTCGTAAGGCAATTCTGCCTATGCCAAATAAAGCCTCACCATTTTCAGGGTTACTATTTAATAGCGTTTTAAAATGAAACTCAGCTTCTTTGAGTTTATTTTGTTGCAGTAGTTGGTTGGCTTTTTCAAGTAGCATAGTTATACCAATTTTATTAAAAAAATAATCATTCTATCGCATTAAATAGCGTACTCACTGCGTTAAAAATTATTCATATAGAGCAACTATATATCATAGTTTTCGCCTTGTTATTACGCTATTTTCTGAGCGCTATAATAGAACACTTATTCAATGCAATTGGTATTGTTCATTATTATTTTTATTAACTATAAAATTAAAAAGGCGAAATGTCTTTAACATTTCGCCTTTGGTTCTTCATGAAAATAGTTTAAAAAGTATATGTTGCTTTAGCGTAGTAAAAGCCACCGTTAATACCAAACGGAGATGTTTCGTAGAACTGACCACCCCAGTTGTTATTAGGGATGCCCGTTGCATCTGCAAAATCAAGTTTTTCAGCATCTTGGTCGAATAAGTTTTGAGCACCTACTGAGAAGCTAACTGATTCATTTAAGAAGTAAGTTACTTCAGCATCAATAGTGACTGCAGCATCTGCTGTTTTAGCTGTTGCATCATAATCAACGTGAACACCTTGGTATTCGCCGTAGTAGTTTGCACGAGCAAATGCAGAAACTGATTCCCATTGTTGAGACAATGTGAACGTTGCACGATGATTAGGTAAATCTTCTTCTAAACGCTTAACTTTAAACGCACCTGTAATTTCACTAAATTTAGTTACTTCAGTATCATTCCAGTTATATGCAAGGCTAAATGTAGAGCTACCGCCCATTAATTCAGCTGTATAGTTTGCAACTAAATCGATACCTTGTGTTGTTGTGTCAAAGTCGTTTGTAAAAAAGCTTACCTGAGCAAGACCTTGTACATTAGGTACTCCTGCTGCTGCAAGGGTATCTTTGTCTGCTTGGCTTAAGTTGATTTTATCTGATTGGCTAATACGGTCATCTACTTGGATGTTGTAGTAATCAAGCGTTAAAAATAATTCGCCAATTGTGTATACAGCACCAAGCGTATAACTTTGTGATTCTTCCGGCTCAAGCTCTGTACCACCTAATTGCACTGCAATTGGGTTTGTTGGTGGAAGAAGCGCTGAATCTTGTAATACACCGCCATCTAAACTTGTTTGTACATTACTTACGTTAGCTTGACCAACCGTTGGTGCACGGAAACCACTGCTTACAGAGCCACGAATATTTAAATCTTCAGTTAAATGGTATTGAGCCATTACTTTGTAGTTAGTGGTAGTGCCAAAGCTGTCGTAGTCTTCAAATCGAAGTGCTACGCCCATTAAGAAGTCTTCAGTAAACGGTGCTTCAACATCAACATATGCTGCATAGTTACGGCGAGAAAATTCACCTGCTTGTGATGGTTTAAAACCAGGAAAGCCGTTAGAGCCAATACCAAAACCTTGTGCTGTTAAAGGGCCTGCAGTGTAAGATTCTTCATCACCAGAGACGATAGTGAATGTTTCTTCGTGCCATTCAAAACCACCGGCAATATTTACATCATAAGCTAAACCAAAGTCGACACCCTTTGATAAATCAAAGTTAAAGTTTTTCTCTAGTTGCTCATATTTACCTGGGCTGAAATCACGCGGTGTATCTGCGCCTAAAGAAGCATTAACCGTGTTGTAAATGAAGTAACGTGATTCATTTAAACCCACAGTACCGCTTAAGTCATAGTAAGTATCTTTTAAGAAACCACCAGTGAATCGCCCTTTAGTACCAATAGTTAAAGAAGTATCAGTAATGTTGCCGCCAAAGTTAGGTGTAAAACCACCTGGAAGCGATTCGTTAAATGCAAAACAATCTGGGTTGTTCGCTACACCATTTATGTAAGCTGGATCATCTAGTACGTTGCCATCTGTTATTGCAATAGTAGGACAGTTAGCGCTCATATCAGGTGTTAAATCTGCAACAAGCAGAGTTTCGCCACCATCATTTGAATAAACACCAGAACGCGTTTGTGGGTTACGGTAGTAAAAGCCACCACGTACATCACGTTCAGAGTAGTTACCAAACATGTAAAATTCAGAATCGTTAGTGAGCTCTAAACCCACGTTACCAAAAACTGTAATATCGTCATCAACTTCAGGTGCGCCCCATACTTGTGCGAGCGAAGATACATCAGGAACACCGGCAGCTAAAAGAGCTGCAGCATCGGCACGCTGAACTGAGCGGCTTGTTGCATCTGCTGTTTTGTATTGAAAACTTAAATTAGCAAAGCCATTGTCGGTAAACGGTAAACCCACGTTACCCGACACTTGTGTTGTATCCCCATCGCCTTCATAAAATTGACCATGGCGAATTTCTAATTTACCGCCTTCTGAAGCGTCTTTTAACTGGAAGTTCATTACACCTGCAATTGCATCAGAACCATACTGTGCGGCTGCGCCATCACGAAGTACTTCTACTTGTTTAATAGCAATGCTTGGAATAACTGAAATATCTGCACCTTGCGCGCCATCGTTAATACCACCGCCTAAAAACGCAATTACAGAAGCACGATGACGACGTTTGCCGTTTAAAAGAACTAATGTGCTGTCTGATGGTAAACCACGTAAGTTAGCTGGGCGAACAAGAGAGGCTGCATCGCTAATAGGGTTTTGATGTACGTTAAAAGATGGCACGGCACCTTTTAAAAGTTCAAGCATGTCAGTGTTGCCCGACTTTTCAAGCTCTTCGCCACCAATGATATCGATTGGCACCGGTGAATCACCGATTGAACGTGGAGCTGAACGCGTACCTACTACGGCAATTTTCTCTACGTTTTTGTTTACTTTAGTTTGTTGTTGCTCGTCTGCTGCAACAGCAGTACCTGAAAAAAACAACCCTGCAGTGGTTGTAGCTAAAGCAAATTTAATTGCTTGGTTTAGCGCATTATTTTTTAATTTCATTCTAATTTTCCCCAGTTAGAATAATTCTTATTTTTGATGCTAATTTCACATCATTTATTTTTTACTTAATTTTTTTCACATAAGTTTGAGGTCTTACCTCAAAAGCCTAATCAATTAAGCTTACTTTTTGTGAAGTCCTATCTACAGACTATAGGTAAAAAACGAGGAGAGCAATTATTAATTAACCGTTTGATAACAAAAAGATTCAATTTAATAAAAAATGCAACAGTGGTGCAAAGTGAAGTGGAAATGAACTAAATAAGTGCAAATAGGGTTGTTAAGAGGAATTTTAATGCGTTGGAAATATTGAAATGTTATTTATTTGTTTCTTCCTTGTGTTTTTTAATGTTTTGTATGCAGCGCCAAGCCACTAATTTTTCTTTATATTCATCCCACACGCAGGGGCAGCAACTACCGCCGCCACAGCATTCATCAGATTTTGGTTTTTCAGGCTTTTGCGGTATTTGACTTGATAAATTTTGCATTATTGTATGTATTTAATACTAATTTGGTGCAATAAGAGTAAGTGAAAGGCCGTAGCAAGTAAATTATTCTTTGTGAACCTGCGCCGCTGTGTGAAAATAAAAGGTATGCGATTATATAAAGTTATTCACCGTGCGCCTTGGCGGGTAGTTAAAATTAGTAAGAAACGCCAACAGCTGCGTTTTCGTCGTGCTATGGTGGCGCTTAAAATCGCACTTGCCCAAGAAAAACAAGAAACCAAGGAAATGCTCTCTATTTATAGGCGCTATACTCAAGGCCAAACAAGTAAAGAGGAGTTAAAGCGCGCAAATGAGCAATTTGTTGATATTTTAAAAGGGTTAGGGCTTGGTGTGTTTGCAGTATTACCTTTTGCCCCGCTTACAATTCCTTTAGTTGTTAAATTAGGGAGTTTAGTGGGAGTTGATGTACTGCCAAGTTCGTTTAATATGAACAAATCAATTAAAGAACTTGATGCTAAAATAGATCAAGAAAATCAAAAGCAAGAATCCAAAAATAGCTTAAAAAAGTAGCTAAAATCCCTTCAAATTAGCGATACCTTTTAGGTGCGCTTATTGATATGCTCTTAAGTACCATTTTTATATTATATGAGCTTTTTAATGAGTGCATTACTACGTCATACATCTTCTGGTATTCCTTTATCTTTTATTCTTAAAAACGAATTATCTGACTGGCAAGCACAGCAGCCTGCATTTATACAAAATTGGTTAACTAATACAGGTTTTGAAAAGCAAGGTGTTGCTTTAATCCCTGATGCTAAAACTGGCGAGTTAAGCCAGGTATTTTGTTTAATGCAAAGTAGCGATGACTTTTGGGCTGCGGGTAATTTAGCAAATACACTTCCTACTGGTACTTATCAAATTCAAGGCGAGAACGCTTTTGTAGAGCAAGTTGCTTTAGGGTTTGTGCTTGGTGGTTACGAATTTAGTGAGTATAAAGAAAAACCAACAGCAAAAGCGCAATTAGCCATTAGCGATAAAGCGTTGTTTGAGCGTATTAGCCAACAAGCTGATGCCATTACACTTGCACGTGATTTAGTTAATACTCCAGCGGTAGATATGATGCCGCAACATTTATCGCAAGTAATGGAAGATTTAGCTGCAACTTACAATGGCGAGTTTTCACAATGGATTGGCGATGAGTTACTAGAGCAAAACTACCCGACTATTCACATGGTGGGTCGTGCAAGCGAAAACAAACCGCGTTTACTCGATTTAAAATGGGGTGCAACAGATGCTCCATTAATTACGCTAGTAGGTAAGGGCGTATGTTTTGACTCAGGCGGACTTGATTTAAAACCAAGCTCTGGCATGCGTAACATGAAAAAAGACATGGGCGGCGCGGCGCACGTAATTGCACTAGCACAGCTTATTATGGCAGCTAACTTACCAATTAGATTACGAGTGCTTGTACCTGCTGTTGAAAATGCAGTATCGCGCAATGCATTTCGCCCGGGCGATGTTGTTAAAACACGCAAAGGCATTATGGTTGAAATTGATAATACAGACGCAGAAGGGCGCTTAGTATTGTGTGATGCATTAAGCGAAGCACAAAACGATAATCCTGAGCTAATTATTGATTTTGCTACCCTCACGGGTGCATGTCGTGTTGCACTGGGCACGGAGCTTCCGGGCTTTTTCTCAACAGAGCGCGATGTAGCAAACGGTATTATTGATGCAGGTTTAAGTGTACATGATCCTGTTTGGCAACTTCCGTTGTTTGAGCAATACAAAAACTTACTAAAAAGTGATGTAGCCGATATGGCAAACTGTGCAAGTACACCGTTTGGTGGTGCTATTACTGCAGCGCTTTACTTAAAAGAATTTGTTGAGCCAACAACACCGTGGGTACACTTTGATGTAATGGCGTGGAACTTACGTGCATTACCAGGTCGTCCAACGGGTGGTGAAGCATTAGGTATTCGTGCAGTGTTTAACTACTTACAAAATCGTTTTAATAAGTAAGTTTTTGATTCAATAGTAAGAACTTGAGCTTATGAGTTTTAAACCTCATAAAGCTCAAGTGGCAAGTTATCTGGATCGGCAAAAAAGGTAAACTTTTTGCCGGTTATTTCATCCACTCTAATATCCTCAACGTTTACATCGCACGACTCTAAATACGTTTTTGCAATCTGTACATCCGCTACCTTAAAAGCTAAATGTCTTAAGCCTTGTGCTTCGGGATAGCTTGGTCTTGCGGGCGATCCATCAAACGAAAATAGCTCTATTTGGCTACCATCGGGCATGGCTAAATCTAACTTATATGAATTACGATCAGCTCTAAAGTGCTCATTAATAACGTCAAGTTTAAGTACATTGCTATAAAAGTGTTTAGAACGTACATAGTCACTACAAATAATCGCAGCGTGATGAATACCTAAAAGTTTCAAGTTTAATTCCTTAAAAAGCAAAAACGCACTTAAATAAGTGCGTTTTAAATGTGGCTTATTACATGTTGTGTTAGCTAGGCTGCGCTTCTTTACATGCTTTAACAGCCGGTGCTACAAGCTCTAAACCAGTTTTATCACATGGTGGTAAAGCGGCATCACTTACACTAATAGGCGTTACACGTTCGCCCCATTTTATGTAACTTGCAGCCCACGTAAGACCTGCACCAAATGCAGCAGACATAATATTTGAATGCGGTTTAATTAACCCTTGCTCAACCGCTTCACATAACGCAATAGCAATAGTCGCAGCAGAGGTATTACCATACTCACCAATGTTAACCATTACTTTTTCGTCAGGTACTTTTAAGCGATGCTGAATAGCCTGAATAATACGTAAGTTAGCTTGGTGTGGAACGAGTACATTAATGTCATCAAGGCTCAAATCGGCTTGTTTAAGTACGTCGTCGCACGCTTCACTCATGCCTTTTACAGCACGTTTGAAAATTTCACGACCTTCAAATAATAAATCAGATGGACCAATTGGCTCATATTTATTTAAATCACTACCAAAGTTAGTGATGTGTAAAATATCGCGGTCTTCACTGTCACAACCGGTTTTAGTACCAAGTAGACCCGCTGGTGTATCTGCTGCTTCAAGTACGACCGCACCTGCACCATCGCCAAATAATACAGCGCTGTCACGGCGTGCCCAGTTTACGTACCAGGTCATACGCTCAGCGGCAATGACCACTGCTTTTTTGATCATACCCGCTTGAATTTGTGCTGTAGCAGCTTGCAATGCATATAAAAAGCCCGAACATGCCGCGTTTGTATCCATTGCGGCAGCGCCAGTTGCACCAATATTTTTTTGCACTTGTGAGGCGGTATTTGCCACAACAGTAGAAGGCGTACAAGTGGCTAATATCACTAAATCAATATCTTTAGGATCAACGCCCGCGCACGCAATAGCATGCTTAGCAGCAACGGTTGCCAGCTCGGCGGTACTTACATGGCTCACTCGGCGAGATTTAATGCCTGTACGCGTGGTTATCCACTCGTCGGTGGTATCAACTATTTCACTAATTTCATCGTTGCTAATGCTTGCTGGTGGAATGCATTTACCCCAACCAGTGATATGTGCGTAAGGCATAGTATGTTCTCTTAAGGTGGTCTGACATGTATTTCTAATGGGTGAGTTATACCAAAAAACGGCTTTCAAGACTAGTTTATAGCATGCTTTGTATCGTAAATATTCGCAATTACGGGTTATTTAAGGTAATGCTAGTATAAAAAAGGAGCAAGTATGAAAAAAATACTAATAACAACATTCACTTCAATAGCGCTGGCATTAATTGCAAATGGGGCTTTTGCTCAACAGCATAAAATTATTTATGCGGGCAGCTTACTTGCATCCGAGGATCAAAAAGTAAAAACAGAGCAAACGTTAGTCATAACAGATAATACAATAACAGCCATTAAAGACGGCTACCTCACAAAAGCAGAACTTAACCTATCTGATGCTGATATTATCAATCTTAAAAATCAATTTGTAATGCCTGGTTTTATTGATATGCATGTTCACGTTACGTTTGAGCGAGATGCTAAAGCAAACCCTCACCGCTGGGCAACAGAATATGATGCCGACTATGCTTTGCGCTCAATTAAATATTTGCAACGTACGCTCGATGCGGGTTTTACATCAGTGCGAGATTTAGGTAGCGATCATAAAGTTATATTTCCGCTAAAACGCGCTATCGAGAGAAATGATATTAACGGCCCTCGCATTTTTGCAGCGGGTAATACAATATCGCCTACTGGTGGGCACGCAGATATGCACGGTTATCGAAAAGATATTACAGATGCGGTTACAGGCGGAATTGGTATTTGTAATGGCGCGGATGATTGTAGCCGTGCGGTACGCGAGGTAATTAAAAGTGGTGCTGAAGTAATTAAAATTACTGCCACGGGTGGGGTATTAAGTAATACCGCTGCTGGGGTTAACCAACAACTTACAGATGCAGAGCTGATTGCAATTGTTGATACGGCTCACCACTTAGGACGTAAAGTTACAGCGCACGCACACGGTACACAAGGTATAAAAGCGGCCTTAAAAGCCGGTGTGGATTCTATTGAGCATGGCTCTTACTTAGATAAAGAGACAATAAAGTTATTTAAAAAAACGGGGGCTTATTTAGTACCGACGCTTTTAGCGGGTGCAACGGTAAGCGAAGAGGTGCTTACAAATCCAAATATGCCACCGGCAATAGCCGACAAAGTGCGTGAAGTGACTCCAAAAATGCAGGCTTCGTTTAAACTTGCACTGCAAAACAAGGTTAATATAGCCTTTGGAACAGACTCAGGTGTGTCGCGTCATGGGCTCAATGCTAACGAATTTAGTTTAATGGTAAACAATGGTATGAGCAAAGCCCAAGCTATTAAATCAGCAACCATACATGCAGCTAAACTGCTGGGAAAAAGCGCACTCATTGGCGACTTGAGTGTTGGTAAACAAGCAGATATTATCAGTGTGGATGGCTCACCGCTTAAAAATATCGACGTACTTAAAAACGTGCAATTTGTTATGAAAGCTGGGCAAGTTTATAAACAATAGGGAAGGTTATGAGCAGCAAAATAAAAGTGTCGTTGTTTAATCATTTAATTGACGCTGAGCGTCAGTTACTAGACCCAGAAGTTCGCCAATCTGAGTGCACATTAGATGCTTTACTCGATGATGAATTTATCGAAATTGCTGCCAATGGCACTACATTTAATAAATACCAAGTACTTACCCGCTTACCTACCGAGGTTGTGCCACAGTTTTATAATCAGCATTTTAAGGGCCGAATGCTGAGCGATGATGTAGTGCAACTTAGTTACCAAGCTGCTTTTAGGCGCTCTGCTCGCGCTGAGTTTAATTATTCATTGCGTATGTCGCTTTGGCGTAAAAGTAATGAACAATGGAAAATGGTGTTTCACCAAGGAACGCCTTGTGCACCGTTTTCAATTTCGATGGATGATGATTAAAAATCATATAACCGTTAAAATAACCTTATTAAACATTTGATTGGGCAATAACCTGTTGTTAATGCGTACCGACCCCACCATTAGTCGATTATTAATGCTGCGAAGCGGCGCTATTGCCGTGCAATTAATTGCGGTACTTAGCGTTTATTTTTTACTAGAACATCAAATTGCATTACTGCCTTTACTTATTGTTATTGCCGTTGAGGCTGTGTTTCAGCTTATTAGCCTATTTGCTTATCGAAATGTAAGCCGTGCTAAACCTTTGGGTATGTTGATGCAGCTAACTGCAGACGTATTATTTTTAACGGTTTTACTATCGCTAAGCGGCGGTGCAACTAATGCATTTGTTTCGCTGTTATTGCTCCCGATAATGATAGCTGCTGTTACGCTGCGAGAAAAAGGATTAGCTTATATTGCGGTATTAGCCATTGCCGCATACAGTTTGCTACTTATAAAGATGCCCGATCACAGTATGCATCAAATGAATATGAGTGGTCATTTTATTGGCATGTGGGTTAATTTTGTTTTAAGTGCCAGCGTAATTGCACTTGTTATTGGCGCAATGAGCAGGGCACTTAAAGAGCGAGAGCGAATTATTGCAAACGTGCGTGAAAAACAATTGCGTAATGAACAGCTAGTTACCCTTGATGGGGCTGCTGCACAAATCACCCATCAACTAGCGACCCCAATTGCAAACTTACAGTTACTGTTTGAAGAGTTATTAGAAGAGCAACCAAACAACCCAATTGTTAAGCACATGCAAGCGCCGCTTACTCAGTGTAGTACGCAGCTTAACGACTTTAGAAAACTCTCAGAGCAATTACGCCTTAAAAATTCACAAGAGCATACCACCGTAAAGCAACTGCAAACGCAAATTACAGATACGCTTTTACTGCAATACCCTGATCAGTACATTAAATGGATTACGCCACCTATTGCGGCAACGCTATTGAGTGATGCGATGTTATTGCCTGCTATTTTAAATTTATTGCAAAACGCCGCGCTTGCTAATCAAAAACAAGGTAAAACTCAATTAGAGCTGAGTTGGCAGCAAGATAACTTACATAGCGAATGCGTTTATTTGTTAATTCGTGATTTTGGCCGTGGCTTTTCATCATCGCAATTAGCAGAGCTGGGTGGTCAACTTATGCCAAGCGATCAAGGAATGGGGCTTGCTGTGCTTTTATCAAATGTTACTTTTGAGCGTTTAAATGGCTCACTTACCTTGTTTAACCATGCAGATGGCGGCGCTGTCGCCAAAGTTAAACTCGCTATTGTAAACATTGAGAATAACGCCTCATGAAGTTACTTATAATTGAAGACGACATTAATTTAGCCAGCACACTGGCAAGGCGCTTAACTAAACAAAGCTTTGCCTGCGAGGTGGCGCATAACCAAAGTGATGCGTTACTTGCTGCGCGTAAATTATTGCCCGACTTTGTTTTATTAGACATGAAACTAGGCGACGATAACGGACTTACACTCATAAAGCCGCTGCGTAGTTTGCTCCCCCAAGCTCATATTGTTTTACTAACCGGGTTTGCAAGTATAGCAACCGCAGTAGAGGCAATGCGTTTAGGCGCAAACGATTACCTTACTAAGCCGGTTGATATGGCAACATTATTAAAAGCGCTTAACACCGATCCTGTGTCATCGGCATCGAATGTTATTGATGATGCGGTTATGTCGCCGGAGCGCTTAGAGTGGGAACATATTCAACAAGTATTACACAGTAATAATGGCAATGTGTCGGTTACCGCGCGGCAACTTAATATGCATAGACGTACTTTGCAGCGCAAGTTACAAAAAAAGCCGGTGCAGCAGTAATTTATTACTTAATTTAAGGAAAGTGTTATGAGCGATGATGCAGCTATATTAATGCAAAACCAAAAAATTATTTTATTTGATGCGCAATGTAAGCTTTGCAGCGCGTGGTGTAACTTTATTATTGCTCACGATAAAACTACTATTTTTAAATTATGCAGCGTGCAATCTCCAAAAGGAGAACTGTTGTTAACACACTTTGGTTTTTCAACCAGTGAATACGCTTCAATGGTGCTTGTTGAAAATGGTAAAGCATTTACACAAAGCCATGCTTTTTTTAATGTTGTTAAGCAGCTAGGTTACCCATACAAACTAGCAAACGTATTTAGTATTTTGCCAAATAGGTTTAATAATTGGTTATACGATAGGGTTGCTTTAAATAGGTATTCGTTATTTGGAAAATATCAGTATTGCAGAGTACCCAACCCAGAGGATGCTAAACATTATTTATAAATTAGGCGTTAATACACTGCAGTATAAGTAGATGATAGGTTTATGAGGTTGTGCTAAAATCGCCGCGTTTAATTTTAGCTAACGGTGTAAAAGGCTTTTTTTCATGGCAAACACAGCACATGCACTTCACATTTTGGTTAAGCACAAAGAAATTGCAGAAGATATTATTAAGCAATTAGGTAAAGGTGCAAAGTTTCAAACCTTAGCTAAAAAGTATTCGTCATGCCCATCGGGTAAAAAAGGCGGTGACTTAGGTGAATTTAGACGCGGACAAATGGTTCCACAGTTTGACAAAATTGCATTTAAAGGCGCAATTTTAGAGCCACATTTAGTTAAAACCAAATTTGGCTGGCATGTAATTAAAGTGCTTTATCGTACTTAATAAGCTCGCTGACAAATACTAAAAAGGCTGCACACTGCAGCCTTTAAGATATAATCTTACCCGATTATTAATTATCCAAATTAAACTCAATTGTCATTTCTAAGTTTTTATCAGGTACAGCAACACCATTAACAACTTTAGGTGAGTATTGCCATTTAGATAGGGCACGTTTGGCTTCGCTATTAAACACTTGTTCAGGTTTAGCGTTAATAACTTTAATATTATTTGGGCGCCCATAACTATCTACATCATAAGACATGGTAACAAAACCTTCTGTTTTGTTACGTACCTCTGCAACAGGGTATTTAGGGGGAACTGTTGATTTTACTGTTGCGGTAGGACTGTCTTGAAGTGGAGTTGTAGTACAGCCAGTAATGATTAGAGCGGCAATTATAGACAGTAAGTATTTCATTATAATTCCTTTTATTATTTAGTTAGTACCCTTTTTTACACTAAAAGACCAGTCATGTAAAATAATCCGCTTAGTTATCAAGCCCATTATTTAACCTGAATTAAGGTTATTTAATAAACATCCAGATACCCGCCGCAATCATAAACAGGTTTTCGGTTAGAGAGACAAACCCCAGCGGTACATTACTATCTCCGCCAACACAGGCACATTTAAGCTCTCGTTTGTCTATGTAAACAGCCTTAATCACCGACACGGCGCCAACACCCCCAATAAATAAAGAAATTGGTGCAACAATATAAGCTGAAAGCCCTGCAATCATGCCAATACTTACAAATGCTTCTAAAAATGGATACACATAAGCATATCTCACTACTTTCATCGCAAATAAATCATAGGTTATAAAAGAATTACTAAAGCTGTATAAGTCGCGTAATTTTTGAATAGCCAGTACGCCCATTGTTAACGCGACAAACAGCATAACTGTATGCATAGAAAAAAGTGCAAAGCCAGTCGAGTAGCTAAATGCAAAGGCAAGCAATAAGGTAACAGCAAAAATGGCCGTTACGGGAGTATAAGTAGTACCTTGTTGGCCAGGCTCCGATTTATTAAAGTAAGTGCGCAGGTCGTCATACCCGCCAATGCGTTCGTTATCGATAAATGTTTGTGGTGTGGTATCAACATTGTGCTTTTGTTGAAATGCATCGGTTTCTTCGCGCGAAGTCAGCGGCTTATCTTCTACCTTATAGCCCTTTCGCTTAAGTAAATCTTTTGATTTGAGTCCAAACGGACATATATGTTCATCGGTTGCCATTCTATATAATGTTGCTGACTTAGCCATGTGTACTCCTTACTTTAAATAGTTAATTTATTTGTGCAGACAGTACAAATGTAGGTTTCAACATTGTTGGTCGCTTTGAAAAAAGGGTCTAAATAAATGTAATTTTTACCTATCATTCGCACAAAATTATCTCACAGAGCATGTAATAATTTTCTTTGCTAATAATGCACTTATAATGCCAGTGTAAAAATCTATTCGTGTAATGTTAATTGTGGCAAAGGAACAAATAGTAGATATGTTCCTATATTAGAAATTAACCATAAGCAATATCAACTACCTATTATTATGAAAAATACAGTCACGTTAATAAAATCTAAAGGTGTAGGGATAGGAGCTATCGCTATATTATCAGGGCTCGTTTTAGCGTTAGGGGAGCTTACTAGTCTATTCACTCATTTACCAACATACGAAGGTGGCTTTAACAAAGTAGCAGGGGAGATGATACTGCCATTTAGCTGCTTAGCCAGTTTGTATATAGTTTATAAATATTTTCGATTGGCTAGGGTTATTAAAATAAACTTAATAACAGAGCAGGTAACAATAAATAATAAATCCCTCATAGGCTTTTTAGAAATATCGATTAAGACTTTCGAAAATACGCATCGCTGCGCGTTAATAATTAAAAATACTGAGGAGGAAATACTCAAGTCAGGGGCGCTCTATTACTGCGCTAGTAAGGATTGCTTAATCAACTACAGCGGCGAATATGTGCATATTACAGTTGAGAACCAATAGGGCTAAAATGTGCAGTCTTATTTAGTTTTAAACTTGTCTTGTCCTGAAATGTGTAAACAGATTTCAGGACAAGACACTTTGAAAGAGATTGGTGACTATTTTCAATTGCACTATTCTCGTGTAAGTAAAATAGTGTCAAAAAGAAAGACCTGACCACCCTATTTACACAAGCCTTGGGCAACACTTTGCAAGCATTTGATAGTTATTCTGGTAACATTGAATTTCGTAAAGTACAACAGAAGTTTCAAACTGGCAGTAGCTTAAAGCCAACGTTTGACGTGACAAATTACACCATTGGAAATATCAGGTTATGAGCCATTTAAAGTACCACAATGACCACTATAAATTAGTGAATTTGCAAAATGCCTATCAAATTCATTTAGATACTTATAACAATAGGTGGCAGCGTTATCTCGAGCTAGAGCCCGCGATTTATGAGGAGCCGCAGGCACGGTTAAACTCTGACGCAATGGATTGTATAAGTCTAAGCTTTCATGCACAAAATGCAGAGAAAGGGCTTGAGGGCGTGCCTATTATGCGCTTTGGCCTAGATTTATTACATGCGCACTATAATTTAGTGTCAAACCCCGGGCAGCGCCATATTTTTACCTTAAAAGAGCACGTGTTTCGCTTAGAGGGTCGTGCTGAGCATCGCTCTATAATGGTTGATAATTGGTTATTGCAATTGAGTTTAGCGCTTTGCTTAAGAGATGCTGATGCGGTTGAGTTAATCTGCCGGTGCGAAGAAGATTGGCTTGAGTACCCTGATGCCTTTGACTTCGCACTCCTCAAGTTTGTGCGAAATATATTTGTACAAGACGCAGACCAAACAGTGTTATTACGCGAGGTAATGGAAAAATCAGGCCCTGAGCATGTTGATGAATTTAGAGCGCCTTACGTGAACCAGCTATTCTTACCTTATTTGGATGTGTGGGTAGCGGTGTTATCAAACGATGCCGCTCATTACCAACAGGCAATCCATAAAGCTATTGAATTACATTACACATTCTATAACGACCCACCGGAGGGGGCGGTTACGTGGAAAGGTGATGTAGCCTTGCTGATAAGCGCAGTGGCTAGCCTTGCCTATGATAAACATGGTTGGCAAGTGCCCGACACCCCTTACCTGCCAAAGTGGCTAATTTATAAAGAGTTTGAAAATGCTTAAATTAGCATTGTTTGGCTACGAGGCTGCATATTGCAGCCTTTAATTTTGCTAGCTAACTAAGCGTCTTGCTTAGCCTCTTCTTCACTAATTTGTTTTAGTGCCTGAATAAACGAGTCGCTTGGTTGTCCGCCACTGATTGCATATTTATCGTTGATAATAAATGTAGGTACTGACGTAATGCCCATTTGTTTAAAGTTATCTTGCTCTTGGCGTACGTCTTGTACGTATTTATCTGAGTGTAAAATACTACGTGCCTCTTCTTTATCAAGGCCAACACTTACTACTACATCAAGCAGAGCATCTTCTTGGTTTAAGTATTTTAAATCGGTGAAGTGCGCTTCAAAAAAGGCGAGTTTTAGCTTCGTTTGCTTACCTTCTTCACGTGCCCACATTAATAAACGATGCAAATCAAAGCTGTTGATCATGATACGTTTGCCATCAAAATTAAAGGTAAACCCAGCACGCTGACCGGCTTCGAACATGTTTTTACGATTTTCGTCGCCTTGCTCTTCTGTTAGGTTGTACTTTTGCATTAAGTGTTCGTTTAAGTCTTGACCTTCAATTGGCATATCTGGGTTTAGTTCAAAAGGATGCCACGTAATATCTGCGCTCATTTCGTCTTTGAGTTGCTCTAGTGCAGTTTCTAGGTTTTTATAACCCACTACACACCAAGGGCACATTACGTCTGAAACGATATCAATTTTAAAGTTTTTCATATTTATCCTTTTGAGGATTGCTTTGGTATAACAGGGGATATTGGGATGAACTGCACTTTATCAATGCCAAACTAAAAAGAGCAGCTAAGCAGCTGCTCTTGAAGGTATTCAGTTTTAAGCGTTAAGGCCAAATGGGTCGTCAATACTATAACTTGGTTGTGTAAACCAATGAGGGCCGTTGTCGGTCATGTAAAAATGATCCTCTAAACGCACGCCAAATTCATCGGGTATAACTAACATTGGCTCGTTACTAAAGCACATGCCTGGGGCAAGTGGGGTTTTATCACCGCCAACTAAGTATGGCCATTCGTGAATATCTAGCCCAATACCGTGACCCGTTCGATGCGGGCAACCCGGTGTTTGGTAATGCGGGCCTAGCCCTTGCGCTGCTAAATAGTTACGTGCGCCCGCGTCAACGTCTTCGCACGTAGCACCAATTTTAGCTGCATTAAACGCGGCCATTTGCGCTGCTTTTTCATGATCCCAAAACATCCGTTGGCGCATTGTTGGTTCGCCAAATACATAGGTACGGGTTATATCTGATAAGTAATCGTGTACTTTACAGCCAGTATCAATTAGTACCATATCGCCTTTTTTAAGTATTTGGGCATCTTTAACACCGTGCGGGAAAGACGTTGCAACACCAAATAAAACAATACAAAAATAGTTACCTGGCGCACCTACTTTTTGGTGTGCTTGCTTAATAAAAGCTTCTACTTCGGTGGTGGTTATTCCCTCATAAAGCATGCTTGCTGTGGCTTGATGCACGGCTAAGGTCATGTCCATCGCGCGTTGCATTAAGCTAAGTTCATGAACTGATTTATGCATACGGCAATGCGCCGTTACAGGTTGTGCATTTATGAGGGTTAAACCCATTTGTGCTTTATTAATGCCGTCGAATATAAAAAATTGTGCGCTTTCATCAATGCCAATAGTTGCGTTTTCATTAATGTTTAACTTTTTTAATACTTCGACAAAAAGTGCATAAGGATTTTCGTGCTCTTGCCACCCATGAATAGGTCCCTCTATTACTTTAAACCCGTTTAGTGAACCAATTTCGAAATAAGGCGCAATGTATTGTACTTCACCAAGGGCGGGTAATATCGCGCCAACCATGCGCTCGCTCGCGTACCATTTCATGCCTGTAAAGTAGGTAAGGTTGGTGCCAGCGTTTAAATAAATTGCATCTATGTTGTTTGCTATCATATACGCTTGCGCCTTGGCTATGCGCTCTAAATGTTCGTCAGCTGCGATAGGGGTCAGCGTTTGCGTCATGTTACTTAGGCTTGCCAGCGCTTGCTCGCTTGATTGTGTACCAATACCTATGGTGGTCATATTTTTCTCCTTGGATTTTTAGCTAGTGTGATTAATACCAAGGTAAAATTCAATGTTATGCGATAAGAGGCTATTAGTTTATAGCCTCTTAAAAGGGCATATTATTTTTTAGCGTACGGTAAACGCGTGAGTTTATTACTTGTGTGGTAGCTATCAAGCCCGGTTACTGCCACGGTTTCAATAGCCTGTAAATCTAAAAAGCCATCACTTTGAAGTGCTACTTCATCTAAATACACATCAGTGATTTCACCTATTACAAGCTCTGTGCCATTGATGGCTAAATGTTGGTTTTCTACAAATTTAACCGAGTACTTTAAGCGGCTTTCTTTAACAAAAGGCGCTGCAAAGTCATTTAAGTATTCAGGCGTTAAGCCTGTAGCATCAAACTCAGACTCGCCTTTGTCGTAGCGGGCTGATGTTTGATGAGCTTGCTTATAAATAGCTTTATTAACCTGGTTAATGGTGTAACTACCGGTTTCGATTATGTTTTCGAACGTATGTCGAGGCACGCTATTTGGGCGCATTATCATGCCAACTAGCGGCGGGTGAGCACCTAAATGAATAACTGAGCTAACAATGGCGAGATTAGTATTGCCTTGTTTGTTTTGCGTGCCAATTAAGTTAGCGCTTTTAAAACCCGAAAGCGAATTAATTAAATGAGTACGAGTGTGTTTTTCAAGTGCGTTTATGCGCTCTTTAGTAAAATGCATTAAAGGTCCTTACCACGGTATGTTTTCGCCTTGCCAATCTAAGTAGGCAGGCTCACCATTGAGTTCTAAATGAGGGTTATTAAAAGTAAGTGTAAAAAGCTGCTTAGCTACAAATTCAGCTGTAAAGAGTTTTCCAGCGGGTACGTTTTTTTGAAATGGCTTTGAAAGCGCAGTATCAGTAGTCCCTGGGTGAAATAAAACGAGCTTGGTATTTTTAGCTCGGCGTGAAAGCTCAATCGCTGCGGTTTTAAATAGCATGTTAAGAGCTGCCTTAGAGGCGCGATACGTATACCAACCGCCTAATTTATTGTCGTCAATGCTGCCCACACGCGCACTAAGTGCTGTAATAGTACAGTGCGTTTTATGTGTTAAGAGCGGCAAAATACTCTGCAAGCAAAGTAGGGGAGTTAGGGTGTTTGAATTGAGAAGTTGGCTAAAATACTCAGCGTCTAAATCCTCCAGCTTTTTTTCGGGCATATGGGTTTCGTTGTGCAGTGTACCATTGAATATAATAACTTGTTGTATATCGGCATTTTGCTCTTTTAGGTAATTAGTAACGCGCGCTAAACTTTGTTTTGTGTAGTCAGTGTGTAGGTGGACAACACTAGAGTCAGATTCAATGCTTTTTGAACTAATACAAACAATCTGATGAGTAGGCGTGTTTATTTGTAAATGTTCTATATATGCATTTGCTATGGCACTGCTTGCGCCGAATAAAACAATGGTTTTCATTTATCACCTTTTGCTTTTAGTCCACATTGGCCGTTACTGCACTGAGTATTTGGCATCAAAAAGCGACTGATGGGGTGCCTATACTTTGCAAATAACAGGTATCCGCAGTCAGCGAAAAAGCGAATTATTGGCAAGCGAAAAATTTTCAACCAGCTGTGTTTACCCACTATTTTCCATGCTTCGTACGTTACATCAAGCCCGTAAATCATTTCACCTGATTGCTTTTGGGCTTGCAGGTAGTTCATTGCTTTGTCTTTATCAATATACGAGTAGCGTTCACTAAAGTCGCTCGCGTTAAGATCTTCAAGCGTAATTAGATTTTTAGAGTCTACGTGTTTTAGTTGCTGCATTTCGGTGCTGCAAAGAGGGCAGTTTCCATCATAAAAAATGATCATGTAATTGCTTTGTGATTATTTTATATATACTTTTTTACGACAAGACATTGCAAATGGATCTATTAAATATCTCTTCATGATGATATTAATAGTGTCCTACGAAACAAAGGAGAATGAGAAATGAGTGAACAATATGCCGCCTTGCGAGGTAATGTAAATTTACTTGGGCAATTACTAGGACAAACTATTAAGGATGCTCAAGGCCAAGCTATTTTAGATAAAGTAGAAGAAATTCGGGCTTTATCTAAATCATCTCGCAGTGGTAATGAAGACGACAGACAAGCGCTAATAGACGTTTTACATGCGCTTAGTGATGAAGAGCTTTTGCCGGTTGCCCGTTCATTTAATCATTTTTTAAACCTTGCTAATGTAGCAGAACAATTTCATACCGTTTCGCGTTTTAATGACGTTGGCCTTGGTCAACAAAACCCTCTCACTCAAACATTAAAAACGTTAGTTACAAAAGCAGAACAAGGCCAGCTAGATAGTAATCATTTGGCCGAAACACTCTCAAAACTCCACATAAACTTAGTATTAACCGCCCACCCAACCGAGGTGACGCGCCGTACTATTATTAACAAACATGTTGAACTAAGTGATTGCTTAGCGTCATTAGAGCGAAAAGATAACTTACCGCTAGAGCGAGACGCTATTTTAAATCGTATTGAACAGCTTATTAGCCAGGCTTGGCATACCGACGACATTCGTCGCTCTCGCCCAACGCCAGTTGATGAAGCTAAATGGGGTTATGCGGTAATCGAAAACAGTCTTTGGCACGCTGTTCCGCGCTTTTTACGTGAATTTTCAGCCAATGTTAAAGAGCAATTAAGTTTAGAGCTACCAAAAGATTACAGCCCGATTGAGTTCACATCTTGGATGGGTGGAGACCGTGATGGAAATCCATTTGTAACATCGCAGGTTACAGCAGAGGTGCTTGACCACGGTCGTTGGATGGCGCTTAACTTATATATTCAAGATTTAAAAACGTTATGCGCTGAATTATCTATGTCAGACGCCAGTGATGAGCTTATTGAGTTGGCAGGTCAAGACTTTGAACCATACAGAGCGGTGATCAAAAAGCTTAAAAACCAAGTTGCAGAGACCGTGGCTAACCTGGGCGCTAAAATTAAAAATAAGCGTAGCGATTCACAAGATTTAATTACCGATATTAATCAGCTTAAGCACCCTGTAGAGGTCTGCTACCGCTCGTTATTAAAGTGTAATATGAAAGTAGTTGCAGATGGCTTATTGCTTGATTTACTCTACCGTATTAATAGCTTTGGCTTGCGTTTAGCTAAACTCGATGTGCGCCAAGACTCGTCTCGTCACAGCGATGTTTTTTCTGAGCTGACTCGTTATTTAGGTTTAGGCGACTACAACCAATGGCAAGAGCAAGATAAACAAGCTTTTTTACTTACTGAACTTAACTCTCGCAGACCGCTTATTCCAAAACATTGGCAACCAAGCCCTGATGTTCAAGAAGTGCTAGACACCTTTGATGTTATTGCTAAGCAAGACGAACAAACATTTGGCTTGTATATTATTTCGATGGCGCGAACAGCATCAGACATTTTAGCAGTACAATTATTGCTAAAAGAAAGCGGCTGTAGCTTTGATTTACCAGTAGCACCCTTGTTTGAAACACTCGACGATTTAAACGCAGGCAGTGATGTAATTACTACATTACTTGATAATGTTTGGTATCGCGGGCACATTAAAAACACCCAAAATGTAATGATTGGTTACTCTGATTCAGCTAAAGATGCCGGCATGATGGCAGCAGGTTGGGCGCAGTACGAAGCAATGGATAAACTAGTGCAGCTTGCTGATGAGCGTGGTATTGAACTTATTTTATTCCACGGACGTGGTGGCACAGTAGGGCGTGGTGGTGCACCTGCTGCACAAGCGCTGCATTCACAACCGCCAGGTTCGTTAAAAGGTGGTTTGCGTGTAACCGAGCAAGGCGAGATGATTCGCTTTAAATTTGGTTTACCCGATGTAGCACTGCAAAGCTTAAATATTTACGCAGGCGCAGTACTACAAAGTAACTTATTACCGCCGCCGGAACCAAAACCGCAGTGGCGCGAAGTAATGAAGCTAATAAGTGAGGAGTCGTGTGAACACTACCGTAATGTAGTTCGCCACGATGAAAACTTTGTACCTTACTTTAGAATGGCAACACCTGAGCTTGAACTGTCTAAGCTACCGCTTGGCTCGCGTCCTGCAAAACGTAATCCTAATGGTGGCGTTGAAAGCCTGCGTGCTATTCCATGGATTTTTGCGTGGAGCCAAAACCGTTTAATGCTTCCTGCATGGTTAGGTGCGTTAACAGGCTTAAAAGCTGCGCTTAATAAGTACGGCGCAGAAACACTCAACGAAATGAGCTTACAGTGGCCGTTCTTTAGATCGCGCCTAGAAATGCTAGAAATGGTATTTAGTAAAGCCGATTGTTGGTTGAGTGAGCATTACGATAATGCGCTGGTGGAAGATATGTACAAACCATTGGGTGTAACACTTCGTAAAGAGCTTCAAGAAGCCATTAGCTTGGTGCAATCACTTAGCCCACAAAAAAGCCTACTCGCCGAACAACCTTGGATTAAGGAGTCGATTAGTTTACGTAATCCGTACACCGATCCACTTAACCTATTACAGGTTGAGCTTTTACGCCGTGCTCGCTCAGAGGAAAAACGAAACGAAGGTGACATTGATAATGCGTTAATGATCACGATGACAGGTATAGCTGCAGGTATGCGTAATACCGGCTAACACTTTATTTTGTTAGGTATACCTATTGGTATTAAAAGGGAGCACGCGATGTGCTCCCTTTTTTTGCGTTAAATAGGCTGGTATTTAACATCCTAACCTTTTAAACTACTTAGCCATTGAATAATTAAAAAATATTATGGCTTCAGCAACTTTTACTGTACAGCAAGATACAGCACTTACAAATTCGCACTTCACATTAAGCGTAGCGCAAACAGCGTCATTACGTAGTCAATTAAAATCACAACGTGGCATATTAAATTCTAATAATATTAAACAGTTATGTGCACAGCTAAATGTGTCTGATGATGTATTACTACAAGGTTTAGTACCTTTAGCTTCTGAGTATGCCGTTGCGCCAGTGTCAGATTTTCATGTAGGCGCAATTGTTAAAGCGCTTGATGAAAAGGGTGAGGTAAACTTTTACTTTGGTGCGAATGTAGAGTTTGATCATCAAGCATTGAGTTTAGTGGTTCATGCAGAGCAATCGGCTATAAATAACGCATGGTTAAACGGCGCTAAAAAAATAGTTAAAATTGCGATTAGCGATGCGCCTTGTGGGTATTGTCGCCAGTTTATGAACGAACTAGCTGATGCGAAAGAGTTTGATATTTTACTTCCTGATCAGCAATTTAAACTTGCTGAATTACTGCCGCATTCATTTGGACCTACCGATTTAGGTAACGAATTTAGCTTATTTAACCCAAAACCACAGCAAGGTAATTTTAGCGCTGAAGACCTTGATGAAACCCTTGCGCGTTTTGCACTTAATGCGTATGTGCCTTACAGCCACAACTTTAGCGCCGTAAAAATAAGTACATTTAGTGATGGTGATTTTTACGGAAGTTACGCCGAAAATGCAGCTTACAGTCCAAGTTTATCGCCACTACAAAGTGCACTAAGTCAGTTCTTTTTAGCTGGGCTTAGCTTTAACGAAAGTACGGTGAAGGGAATAACATTGCTCGAAACAGCGGGTCGTGAAAACCAGTCGCAAGTGGCAAAAGCTGTACTTGCCAGTTTTACGCATTTACCAGCACTTAAAGTAATTAGCGCACCACTTAAATAGTGGCTTGCATACAATAAAGCACAGCCGGCGCTGTGCTTTATTAAAGCGAGTCATTCTATCGAATTAACACACTCACTGACTGCTATAACCTATATTAATCAAGTAATACTTTAGCTGCTTCTAATACTACTGCTACAGATTTACGCTCAATTTCACCGTGGTCTACATTTGGTATTTCTTGGCGAGTACGGTTAACAAGTACGCCAGCTACACATGCCGCTTGTAATCCAAGGGCTGCACACATAGTAAATAATGTTGCCGATTCCATTTCGTAGTTCATCACGCCCAATTTTTGCCACTCTTCGCAGCTACCTTGTAGTGATTTAGGAACGTAACCAGAGTGCGTATCGTAACGCTCTTGCCCTGGGTAGAATGTATCGCTTGATGCAGTAATGCCAATATGAAAATCGATATTTAGGTTTTTACATGCTTGTACCATAGCTTGTGTTGCATAAAAGTCAGATACAGCAGGGTAGCTAAGTGGTGCAAAATGTTGGCTAGCTCCGTCTAAACGTACAGACGCTTGACTAATTAAAATTTCGCCTTCGTTAATGTGTGGCTGAATTGCACCGGTTGTACCAATACGTAAAAATTTACGCACGCCAAGTTGTGCTAATTCTTCTACTGCAATCGACGTAGATGGACCACCAATACCTGTAGAACATATAACCACAGAGTGGCCGTTTAATTGACCTAAATAAACATGAAACTCGCGAGTTTGAGCAAGGCAGGTTGGGTTGTCTAGGAATTGTGAAATACGTGCTGCACGATCTGGATCGCCCGGTACAATCGCAAGTTTTGCACCTTTAAGATCGTCAATACATAGTCCTAAGTGAAATACCTTTTCCATAGCTAAGCCTTTTATAATAATTTGTTGTCAATCTAGCATGATTGCTAGAAACGTTTATCAAGTACAGGACGATTGTCCGTTTTATCTTAACTCTTCCAATAAAGCCTTAATAATTTTAAGGGCTAATTTGATTTATTCACCAACTATGAATATTCACTCAAGTACTTATATACGTAGCCTTGTTGCGCTGTTGACATGTTCAAGCAGACATAATAAGTATCACTCAAGCGCGTAACTACGATTAAATGGATGATAACATATTTTCATTAATATCAAATAAATTCAATGGCTTAACCTTGTAGTGAACACGTAAAAACTAACGTGTTTACTTATATTAAGCACTGACTTATTTAGCAAAGTGGCATTTATTTGAAGTTTAGGCATTTTTAGTGATTTTGCATAACTAATCAAAAGTAATCAAAACTAATTAGCTACGTACAGAATAAAAACCGAAGGAGTTTATTATGAGCACACAATTTGAAGCATTTAAAAACAAAGTTGAGCACTGTTTGTGCGCACCGGGCGATGGCGTATACACAGTAAATACTGCAAAAGAGCGCAAAGCCGCACTGCGTAATAAACTTTACGGACAAACTGAAAACGTTGATAACTTGTGGCGCGAGTCTTTAAACGAATTACCAAACTCACCACATAAAGCCGTTATGTTAGGTATTAGCTCCGACTGTGGCGGTGGTATTTTACGCGGCGCAAACTGGGGACCGTTGTTTGTACGCTCAGCATTAATTGATCAGCAACCGCAGTGTCATTCGTTTGATTTAGGTGATGTACGTGTAATCCCACATTTACTTCATGACAAATACCTAAATGATGCAACCATTTCTAATTGCCAAAAAGCTTTGTATGGTAATGAAGATAACGACTATTACGTAAGCCCGTTATCAATCACTGAGGATGTATGCGACAGTTTTTACGCAACGTTTAAAGATAAAGGATTATTTGGGATTGGTGGCGATCACTCAATTAGTTACCCACTTACTAAAGCGTACTTAAAAGCAAAACGTGAGCAAGGTAAGCGCACGGCTATTATTCACTTTGACGCGCATACCGATTTACTTGTGGAGCGCTTAGGTATTGATTTATGTTTTGGCTCGTGGTGTACACATATATTAGAGTTTTTACCGGCGCCGCATCATTTAATACAATTTGGTATACGCTCAAGTGGCAAGCCTAAAGCGCATTGGGAAAATACTTTTGGTGTTAAACAGCACTGGGCACATGAAATCATTGAACGCGGCGCAGCAGCGGTTGCTGCCGACGCTATTGCACAGTTAAAAGCCGATAACGTTGATGAAATATACGTAAGCTTTGATATTGATGCGCTTGATGCTGAATTTGCATCTGCCACAGGTACACCAGAGCATCACGGTTTAACGCCTCAGCATGCGCTTGATATTTTATCAGCCATTGCGGATGAGTTTCCTATTACGGGTGCAGATATGATGGAGATAGCGCCATTTACCGACAGCTCTTTAGTTGGCCAATCAAGCTCAGAAACTACACTTAGAGAAGGCGCTAAAATTTCAGCCTTTTTAATTAGTGCAATGAACAAGTAAGCTGTAGAAGCTATAAATACTAGCACTATCAGCGTATAAGTGTGCATCACATGACTAAAAACTAGCAGTTCATAAAGCCTCAGCTATATTTATTAAATACATATAATGAGTTAGTTGAGGCCTCGCTAGATGAAATTGTTGATCTTTTTATTGTTCATTAGCTGTATTAAAGTTGATGCAGCTGAAATTACAATAGTAACGGAAGTATTTCCGGACTTTCAGTATATTAATGAAGATAACAAACTCGTTGGCCGCTCTGTCGATAAAGTTCATAAAGCGCTAGAAGGTACAGGTATAAACTACACTATGTTGGCGCATAGTTGGGCCATATCCTACAATGCAGCGCTACGTGATAAAAACACCTGTATATTTTCGATTGTTCGATTACCTAATAGAGAAAGTAAGTTTAACTGGGTAGGCGAACTGGAAAGCTTTGACTCTGCCATTTATGGTCTAAAATCCAGAGGTATAAAGTTAAACACTCTCAATGATGCTAAAAAATACAAAATAGCAGTACTGCGTGATAACTTTAGTCATCATTATTTGCTTGAAAGGGGCTTTAGTGAAAGCAAGCATTTATTACTCATCGATAGCCTAGATAAAATAGATAAACTCATAAGCACTCGTCACCATATACTTGATTTTGTTATCCTCAACAAAAAGCAATTTAACTATCGAGTTAAAACAGAGCCTAAGCTTGAGTTACTAGAACCATTACTTGATTTAAACACAACTCAGTCTCCGTTATTTTTTGCCTGTAATATAAATATGGATCCGGCTTTAGTTTCTCAATTAAAAGTTGCCTTTAATAAAATTTAAGCACTTTAAACTCACTGTTTTACCTCTTAAATAATTGAAAATTAATAGCTTAAATATATGTAACTATTCAGCCTCATCTGAAATGAATACATCAGGCAGCTGATTTTTGAATAATAACTCAAGGGCTAGGCTTGCAGATACATATTGTTTTCTGCAAGTCGATAAATAGCTTCTCAGCAAGCAGAA
>NZ_JASDCB010000034.1:0-44253 GCF_030408135.1 Pseudoalteromonas sp. APC 3691
GCACGCTTTAACATTTTCTTTTTAACTAAGCGCCCTTGTTCATTGCAGCACACCACATGGAAAAATCTTTTTGCTATGTCTAAACCAATTGTTGTAATCTTCATTTTGGTCTTCTCCCTTTGATTATTGTAACCACTTTAATCATGGCACATAGATGCCGTATAGGGAGGAGACCATTACATCAGGTTAAATAAGCTTTAGCTCATTAAGCATTGGTGCATCCATTCTTCGTTACTCAGTATGCTTTTATAAAGCGCGAGTTGGTTTTGTGCTCGCTCTAAATTATGCTCTGCATGAGATACTTTAAAGTACACATCGTTATTTAAGTAATCAGTTAAAAAGCGCACACTTAACATGAGCGGCATTATTTTAGCGCCTAATAATAAGCTTTCTTGCTCTAGTATACTCATGCTACTTTTTAATGGCGTTACATAGCCTTTAACAATGGCTGAAAATATATCTTTTCGAATAACAACGTTGTGTAAGTTTGTTGAATCCTCGGCTTCGGGGGAGCAAAATGTACGTACCATGTCGCCAAAGTCATAAAGCCAAAATCCTGCCATGCAGGTGTCTAAATCAATAACTGCTTTTGCTTTGTGAGTTGTATTACAAAACAGCATATTATTTATTTTTGTATCGTTATGACACACTCTAAGGGGTATGTGTTTAGCTACCTGACTAAGCTCAGTAATTAAATGCTGCTGCGTTAAGCAATATTCTATTTCGTCAGCGCAGTGCTTTACTCTATTAACTACGTTGTTAGTGATTGCGGTATTTAATTGCTCAAAGCGCATCGCTAAGTTATGAAAATCAGGGATTACAGTGTTTAGCTGTTGCGCATCAAAATCTTGTAATGCATGAGCAAATACGCCAAAGGCGTAAGCCGCTTGCTCGCTCTGCTGGGTATTTTTAACAACGTCTTCGCTGTAGCTATCGCTAATATAGTTAAGGACGCGATAATACGCATTATCAATTTTTATTAAGTGTTCGTCGTTTTGTGTAGTTATATGTTTGATTATTTCAAGCGGGTAATTATTTTGCAGTTGTTTAGCATTTAAATGCTGCTCAATTAGTTTTGCATTACTCACTAACTGAGCAGGGTTTTTAAATACCTCAGTATTTAGTTTTTGCACAATAAACTGTTTATCAATACTTGTAAGTAGCCATGTACTATTTATATGACCGCTACCAATCGCACTAACTTGAGTTAACTCAGGGGGCAGTGCTAACAGTTCGCTTAGCTTATTTTGTATTGAGATATTCATTGTGCTCACTTATGCCCTTTTTTTATGCGTATCGGGCAACTATTTTTTCGATAATTTCAGCATTCGCTTCAGGAAAATCATAATTTTCTAATTCAGTAATTGCTACCCATTCGCTAGGTTGCCCTTCAGCGCCATGTGCCTCACCGCTAAAGTTACTTACTACGTGTACATCTAATTTAATGCATTTATCGCCGTAGTCATGTTCAATCACCATCAATTGGCTAGAGCTGTGAATGGTTAGTCCAACTTCTTCAATAAGCTCGCGTTTAAGTGCAACAAACACACTTTCTCCAGCTTCAACTTTACCACCAGGAAATTCCCATAAACCGCCTTGATGTTGTTCATCTGCACGTTTACAAATGAATATAGCGTTATTTTTCTTAATAACACCAACAGCTACATGTACAATTTCTATAGTCATTACTTTAAAACTCCATAAAAAAAAGCGACGCTAGCGCCGCTTTTTAATAAGCTACTGACAATATTGGGTTATTTTAATTTACCGCAACACTGTTTGAATTTTTGACCTGATTTACAAGGACAAGGGTCATTACGACCTACTTTTGGTTCTGTACGAGCCATTACTGTCGCTTCGCCACCTACGTGCTCAGCTTCTTCATGTTGGTATTCGCGAGGAGCATTTTCACTTTTACGGTGTTGCTCTTCTACTTTTTCAACATCTTCTTCTGCGCGTACTTGTACTTTACTTAGAATGCTTACAACATCTACTTTCAAGTTTTCAAGCATTTCGGAGAACAGCTCAAACGATTCACGCTTGTACTCTTGCTTAGGATTCTTTTGCGCGTAACCACGTAAATGAATACCTTGGCGTAAATGATCCATTGCAGCAAGGTGATCTTTCCAATGCTGATCAAGACTCTGTAGCATAATCGCTTTTTCGAATTGACGTAAAACAGAATCGCCAACTTGCTCTTCTTTTTGCTTGTATGACTGCTCAACCGCCTGCTCAATACGCTCACGAAGCTTTTCTTCGTATAGTTTATTGTCATCTGCTAACCACTGAGTAATAGGTAACTCAATTAAGAAGTCTTGTTTTAAACGCTCTTCAAGGCCAGGAATATCCCACATTTCAGCAAGGCTTTGCGGTGCAATGTACTGATCAATTGTATTGCTAAGTACGTCACCACGAATTGCAGTAATAGTTTCTGAAATATCACCTTCTTCAAGTAGTTCGTTACGCTGAGAGTAAACAACACGACGTTGATCGTTTGCTACATCATCGTACTCAAGTAGTTGCTTACGAACGTCGAAGTTACGTGCTTCTACTTTACGCTGTGCATTTTCAATCGCACGGTTTACCCATGGATGTTCAATTGCTTCACCGCGTTGCATGCCTAATTTACGCATCATGTTAGTCATGCGCTCACCGGCAAATATACGCATTAGCGCATCGTCCATCGATAAGTAAAAACGGCTTGAACCAGCATCACCTTGACGACCAGAACGACCACGTAATTGGTTGTCTATACGACGAGATTCGTGACGTTCAGTACCAATGATATGTAAACCGCCGGCATCAATTACTGCATCATGGCGAATTTTCCAAGCTGCTTTAATTTCAGCAATTTGCTCATCAGTTGGGTTTTCAAGTTTTTCAACTTCACTGTTCCAGTTACCACCTAACACGATATCGGTACCACGACCGGCCATGTTTGTTGCAATTGTTACTGTTCCTGGTAGGCCAGCATCTGAAACGATGTCAGCTTCTTGCGCATGAAATTTAGCATTAAGTACATTGTGCTTAATTTTTTCTTTGCGTAAAAACTGCGATAAATACTCAGAGCTTTCAATTGAAATAGTACCAACAAGCACCGGTTGTCCACGGTCTTGGCAGTCTTTAATATCAATTAAAATAGCTTCGTATTTTTCTTCTTGCGTTAGGTAAACTAAATCGGCGCGATCATCACGAATCATCGGCTTATTAGTTGGCATAACAACGGTATCAAGGCCGTAGATTGACTGAAATTCAAATGCTTCAGTATCGGCTGTACCTGTCATACCTGCTAACGTTTCGTATAAACGGAAGTAGTTTTGGAACGTAATAGAGGCAAGTGTTTGGTTCTCGTTTTGAATTTTTACACCTTCTTTTGCTTCAACAGCTTGGTGTAAACCTTCTGACCAACGACGACCTTCCATTGAACGACCCGTATGCTCATCGATAATAATTACTTCGTTTTCTTTTACAACGTAATCAACATCTTTTTGGTATAGCTTATGAGCACGAAGGGCGGCATAAACATGGCTTAGTAGCGTAATGCTTGCTGCTGAATAAAGCGAATCGCCTTCTTCAATTAAGCCGCGCTCAGTAAGTAGCTCTTCTACTTTAATTTGACCACGTTCTGTTAAATGAACTTGCTTAGATTTTTCATCGATAGTGTAATCGCCGTCACCTTCAATGCCTTCTTCGTCTTCTTTTTCTTGAAGCTCAAGTAAAGGGACGATGGTGTTTATTTCAGTGTATAGCTCAGAGCTATCCTCAGCTGGGCCTGAAATAATAAGCGGGGTACGTGCTTCATCAATTAAGATTGAATCCACTTCATCGACTACAGCATAAAATAATGGACGTTGAACTCGTTCATCAATGCTAAAAGCCATGTTGTCACGAAGGTAGTCAAAACCAAATTCGTTATTAGTACCGTATGTAATGTCGGCAGTATAAGCGAGCTTCTTTTGCTGCGGCATCATACCTGGTACATTACAGCCTACTGTAAGGCCTAAAAATTCAAATAACGCACGGTTGGTTTCAGCATCACGTTTAGCAAGGTAGTCATTCACAGTAATTACGTGAACACCTTTACCTGTTAAGCCGTTTAAATAAGCGGGTAGAGTAGCTGTTAGTGTTTTACCTTCACCGGTACGCATTTCTGCGATGCGACCTTGATGTAAAACCATACCACCTAATAGCTGCACGTCGAAATGACGCATGCCATTTACACGCTTTGACGCTTCACGTACCACAGCAAAAGCTTCAGGTAGAATGTCGTCAAGGCCTTGTCCGTTATCGTAACGTTCTCTAAACTCAGCTGTTTTAGCTTTTAAATCTTCATCAGAAAACGCTTCAAGCTGCGTTTCTAGTGCGTTTACTAGTGCGACCGTCTTTCTTAAATTTTTAATAGTGCGGTCATTGCGACTACCAAAAAGCTTGGTAAATAAATTAGATATCATGATAAAACCGTTACAATGTATTCTTTGTCAGCCGAGTATCGGCTAACCCATTTTTAACAATTGGTAATTAATATGTGCTTTTAAGTAACGCTTAGAACATATTAATTAGCAATTTTGTATTAAACCGTTCAAAAAGAACTGTTTATTACGTGCGCTACTATACCAGACTCTGCCAAACAACAAACTATCTCAATAAAAAGATCTGTGTATAAAATCGAAAAATTTGATCTGGTTCGTAAAAATAACTTTGTATTATTCAATTACAGTAAAAATAGCAGCGAACTGTAAAGATATGGTGCTAAATAAATTAAAAACAAGGGTTATAGTTGTGCTTAAGTTTTGCACTTAAACACAGCTATAAAATGAGTGTTTTTTATAATTTAAATTGATTAACCGTTTTGTTAAGCGCCGCCGCTAAATCACTTAAATCGCGAGCTTCGTCAGCGAGCGTATGCGCATGGTCAGCGGTGCTGTTCACTAGGTTATTAATTGCCGAAAGGCTCGTATTAATATCCTCAGCAACGACTGTTTGCTCCTCAGTTGAGGTGGCTATTTGATGACTTTGGTCTTGTACTTTAGTAACCGATTGCGCAATGTTGTGCAAAGAGCTAAGCACTTCTTTAGTTTGAAGCACTGAACCCTCGGTTTGGTCTTGCCCTTGTTGCATCATAACCGAGGCTTGCTGTGCTATTTGCTGCAAGCGCGAAATCATGTTGCGAATATCGTCGGTTGATTCTTGTGTGCGACTTGCTAGCGAGCGTACTTCATCAGCAACCACGGCAAAGCCTCGACCGTGTTCGCCAGCTCGTGCTGCTTCAATAGCGGCATTAAGTGCAAGTAAATTGGTTTGATCGGCAATTGAGTTAATTACATCGACTAATGCCCCAATGTTATTACTTTCCTGTTCAAGACCCGCAACTACTTTGGATGCTTCACCAATATGTAGCGCAAGTTCAGTCATTACTTTTTGTGCTTGCGTAGAGCGGCTAGCACCTTCTGCAGTGATTGCTTGTACTTCTTCAGCTGCGTTATTTGTATGTTGTGCATTACGTGATATTTCAAGCACGGTAGTCGCCATTTCAGTCACTGCGGCACTTACACTATCAACTTGCTGCTTTTCTTGCTGAATTTCAGAATTAGTTTGCTCAGAAACGCTTCTTAATTGAGCTGCTGCGTTGCTTAGTTGCTCTGCTTGGGCTGCGGTTTCGAGCATCATGGCGCGTAACTTATCAATAAACGTATTCATGTGATTGGCCAGTTGGCCGACTTCATCTTGGCTATCAATATCAATTTTTTGAGTAAGATCGCCTTCGCCCGATGCTATATCACGCATAATGTGTGTAAGCGTTATGATTGGCTTTGAAATCATCTGGGTAGCCCACAAAATCATGGCTAATATAATAATTAAGATAATAATTACTGCAGTTGTTGTTGCGGTTACTGCGGCATTTACGGGCGCTTCAATCATACTAGTTGGAATAAGTAGGCCAACATACCAATTTATATAAGGCTGCTCTAACTGCAGACGATGGTAAACTACATAAAACTGCTCGCCTTTAAAAGTAACCATTCGGCTGCCTTTAAGGTTATTTCGCATTTGTGTGTTTAACTCTTTAAAGCCTGCGGTATCTGTAAATTGTTGTTCAAGCGCATCGAGCCCTTCTTTACCGTTTGCACCTTCATCTGTAATTGAAAGCTTATGGCCAGTGGCTTCTGAAAAGTGTACCACTTTTTGATTACCATCTAGTAAAAAACCATAACCTTGGCCATTAAAACGAATATTTTCGACCATGTCGTTAATTTTGTTTAATTGTAAATCAACACCACCCATACCAATGAGTTTACGCTGGGCGTTATAAACAGGTTGTTGTACAACTGCGGATGCTACGCCTGTGGTTAAATCAACAGAGATTGGACCTACATAAAGCTTATTAACTTGCATGGCTTCTTGCCACCAACTACGCTTGTAGGCGTAATAAGGCTGGCCGTTGTAGTGACTTGTACGTTCATTTTCTTTAAAGTATTCACCGGTGGTTGCTGAGGCAAAAAAGGCCGATAAAATATTTTCGTCGTTTGAGCTTAAACGCACAAAGTCTTGGTTTACTTCGTTGTAACCTGGCGCGCTTTCAAGTGCTTGATCGCGTGTATCCCAATTTTCAAAAAAGTTGATTAAATGTGGGTTATTAACAAAGGTTGATACCATTTTACCGTACATCGCGAAGTAACTTTGCATTGAAAGTTGCTCGGTCTGTAGATAACTTTGTGCTTCGTTTTCTATGTTTTCTCTAGAGAGATTGGCAATGTGTTTAACAAAAAATGTTGAGGCGATAATTAGTAAAACGGTAATTGTTCCACCAATCAATAATAATATTTTCTTCCGTAATGATAAATTATTTAGCATGAGTACACATATTTTTATTATTTATGAAATTATATCTAATCATATCTTACTTAAAATCTCTATAAAGTTAGATAGAAAGAACTAATTATGCGTTTAAAATAAAGGCTTATACAAAAATGACAAAGAAAAGTAATAAATTAGTAGTATTAGGTGCAGGCTGGTTAGGACATGTTTTATGCGTAAGTGCACAAAAAGCTGACTGGCAAGTACAAGGAACGCATAGAACAGATATACACGAGTTTGACTTTGAGCGTCAGTTTACACTTGAAGATGGACAATTAAGGCATCAAGTTGATTTACAAGGTGCTTATTGGGTATGTGCTATTCCACCACGTAGCAGGCACAGTGAAAGTAATTATCCTGAAACACTCACCGCAGCGCTTAAGCTTTCAAAGGAGCTAAACGCAAAAGGCTTTTTATTGTGCTCATCAACCGGGGTGTACGATCAAGAGCCTGGTGTATATAGTGAAAGTAGCGATATTTCATGCACAAACGAGCGCCAAATAAAGCTTTACGAAGCTGAAGAGCAAGTGCTTGAACAAGATGGCAAAATACTTCGTTTAGCTGGCTTACTAGGGCCTAATAGAGAACCGGGGCGTTTTGTGGCAGGTAAAGAGCTCAATACATCAAGTGAGCAAGTGGTAAATATGGTGCATCAACAAGATGTAATTAATGCTATTTTTGCGGTGATAGAGCACTGGCAAGTAGGGCAAAATATTTATAATGTGGTTAATCCTGCGCACCCCACAAAAGCTGAATACTACGCTATGAAGTGTCAGCAACATGGTGGTGAAATGCCAACGTTTACAGGAACTGATTCGGCTGAGCGAAAAATATTAGGCTCAGCCATTGAAGCCTTAGGGTTTAGCTATCAGCACGGTATTTAATATGCTGAAGGCAGGGGACTGCTCTCTATAAAGTCGCATAGCTTACCTTCACTTAGTAATGTATTAGCAGCTTCGATATCGGGAGCAAAGTAGCGGTCTTTATCATAATAACTTACATGCTCGCGTAACAATGCTTTAGCGTTTTGCACTTTATCTGATGGTTCAAGCGGCTTTCTAAATTCTAGCCCTTGAACCGATGCTAACCATTCTATTGCCAAAACACCTTGGGTATTATTGGCCATTTCATCTAAGCGCCTTGCTGCAAAGGTTGCCATAGAAACATGATCTTCTTGATTTGCAGATGTAGGCAAGCTATCAACCGAAGCCGGATGCGCTAATGATTTGTTTTCTGATGCAAGCGCTGCTGCGGTAACTTGGGCAATCATAAATCCAGAATTTACCCCGCCGTTTTCAACTAAAAATGGCGGTAATTTGGATAGGTTTGAATCGATAAGTAATGCAATTCGCCTTTCTGCTAATGCGCCAATTTCTGCAATTGCGATTGCTAAGTTGTCAGCGGCCATTGCAACGGGCTCTGCATGAAAGTTTCCTCCCGATATAATGTCGCCTACATCGGCAAAAACTAGGGGATTGTCGGTTACACCGTTTGACTCGCATAGTAACACTTCTGCAGCTTGGCGTATCTGAGTTAGGCAAGCACCTAGCACTTGAGGCTGGCAGCGAAGGCAGTATGGATCTTGTACTTTTTCACAATTGATGTGGGAGTTACTAATCTGAGAGTGCGTATCGAGTAGCTCTCTAAATACTTGAGCGGTGTCTATTTGTCCGCGCTGTCCGCGAATTTCATGAATACGTGCATCAAATGGCGCGCGACTGCCCATTGCGGCTTCTATACTTATCGAGCCGATAACGCAGCTTTGTGCATATAGGTTCTCGCTTCTAAATAGGCCTTGTAGTGCAAACGCAGTCGACGCTTGTGTGCCATTTAATAATGCTAAGCCTTCTTTGGCTGCAAGGGTAAGGGGTTCAAGTCCCGCTATTTTTAACCCTTGTGCTGCGCTAATTATTTCTCCTTTATGTCGCATTTGACCTTCAGCTAATAAAGGTAGACACATATGCGCAAGAGGGGCTAAATCTCCCGATGCCCCCACGGAGCCTTTTTTAGGCACGCATGGATATACTTCGCTACTAAGCAGCTGCATAAAAAATTGGATAACTTGCAGGCGAATGCCCGAATAGCCACGTGAAAGCGAGTTTACTTTTAAGGTGATCATTAACCTTACTGTGCTGTCATCCATGTATTCGCCAATACCCGCAGCGTGTGAAAGCACAATGGAGCGCTGTAATAATTCAAGTTGGTCGTCGGCAATTTTAGTATTGGCTAATAATCCAAAGCCGGTGTTAATTCCATATACAGTGCGGTGTTCATTAATAACATTTTGAACGGTTTGCGCGCTGGCTGCTATTTGCGACTCGGCATGCTTTGCAAGGCTCAGCTTTACCGGTGAATTATTAATTTTTCTTAGTGTGTTTAAATCAAGTGATCCGGGTGTGAGAGTAAGTTCGAACATGATCATTCCTCGTTTAACATAGGTAGGTCTAAATTTTGTTCTTTAGCGCAGTTTTTTGCTATGCCGTATCCGGCATCAGCATGGCGCATTACACCTGTTGCAGGGTCGTTCCACAGTACGCGAGCAATACGCTCTTTAGCTTCATCAGTACCATCGGCAACAATAACTACACCAGAGTGCTGACTAAATCCCATTCCTACACCGCCACCATGATGAAGCGACACCCAAGTAGCGCCACTTGCGGTATTAAGCAGTGCGTTGAGTAATGGCCAATCTGATACTGCATCTGAGCCATCTTTCATGCTCTCTGTTTCGCGGTTAGGGCTGGCAACTGAGCCAGAGTCGAGGTGATCGCGACCAATAACTATAGGGGCTTTAAGTTCGCCATTTTTAACCATTTCATTAAAGGCCAGTGCAAGGCGTGCTCTATCTTTTAGGCCAACCCAGCAAATGCGTGCAGGTAAACCTTGGAATTGTATGCGTTCCCGCGCCATATCAAGCCAGTTATGTAAATGTGCATCATCAGGAATAAGCTCTTTTACTTTAGCGTCGGTTTTATATATATCTTCAGGGTCGCCTGATAATGCTACCCATCTAAATGGTCCAATCCCTTCACAAAATAAAGGGCGAATATATGCAGGCACAAATCCAGGAAAATCAAACGCGTTGGTAACACCCTCATCAAACGCCATTTGACGAATATTATTACCGTAATCAGTAGTGGCGGCACCGGCTTTTTGTAGTGCTAGCATAGCTTTAACTTGGACTGCCATTGATTGTTTAGCGGCTTTTACTACGGCTTTTGGATCTTGCTCACGCATTTTTGCTGCGTACTCCATTGTCCAGCCTTGTGGTAAGTAACCATTTAATGGATCGTGAGCAGATGTTTGATCTGTGACTACATCAGGGGTAATGCCTGTTTTAACCAGTGTACTAAATACATCGGCTGCGTTACCAAGTAAACCCACTGAGAGGGCTTTACCTTTAACACATGCATCGGTTATTAATTGCAGTGCGTGTTCAAGGCTTGTTGCTTTTACATCAACGTAGCCTGTTTTTATACGAAAATCGATACGGCTTTCATCACATTCAACAACCAGTGCACTAAACCCAGCCATTGTAGCTGCAAGTGGTTGCGCACCGCCCATACCACCAAGACCACCTGTTAATACCCATTTACCACTAGCGCTACCTGCAAAATGTTGCTTTGCCATAGCTACAAAGGTTTCGTAAGTTCCTTGTACTATGCCTTGCGAGCCAATATAAATCCAAGAACCCGCCGTCATTTGCCCGTACATCATCAAGCCTTTTTTATCGAGCTCGTTAAAGTACTCCCAATTTGCCCAGTGTGGAACAAGATTTGAGTTAGCTATAAGCACGCGAGGAGCATTACTGTGGGTTTTAAATACACCAACGGGTTTTCCTGATTGTACAAGCAGGGTTTCGTCGCTTTCGAGCCTATCGAGGGTTTCTATAATTTTGTCATAACTTGGCCAATCACGAGCTGCTCGGCCAATACCACCATATACAACAAGTGCATGAGGATGCTCTGCAACTTCAGGGTCTAAATTATTCATTAGCATGCGCTTAGCAGCTTCTGTTTGCCAGCTTTTAGCACTTATTTTATCTCCATGAGGTGCACGTATTACGCGACTTGTGTCGAGTCGGTTGTTCATGTTTTGCTCCTGTTGTATATACAAGATGATTTGTTATAAAAAAAGCGCAGTAAGCGCTATTGTTTGTTATTTTTTAAATGTTAAGTGGCCACCTAAGCGATATTTACTGCCTGGTGATACAAGGCGCGCAAAGCTTACAATGCCTTTAACAGACCAGGTGCGTCGGATTACTTGTAAGCATGGCTCTTCATTATATAAATTTAACCATTGGCACATTTCGCTGTTTGGTATAATGGCCTCTACTGTATGCCTTGCTTGGGTAAGTGGGGCAACACTAGATAGATATTCATGAGGTGTAAGCATGCTAAAGTCTTGTTGTAAGTAGCCAGTCGCAAGGGCAGGGTTTACAAAACGCTCTTCTAGCTGCAAAGGGCTGTCGTTTTCGTTATGCACAAGTACACTTCGATATACAACACTGTCAACCTCAACACCAAGTGCAATGGCAATAGGTGCGACTGCATTTATTGATTCGAGTATGAGTACACTACAGGTGTAGTTGCCGTTACGCTCTTTTACTTCATCAGCAATATTTTTTATTTCAAGTAACGATGACTGCGATTTAAATGTAGCTACAAATGTACCTAACCCTTGGCTGCGGGTTAAAATACCTGCCTCGGTTAATTCGCTTAGTGCTCTGCGGGCTGTCATCCTGCTTACACTAAATTGACTACTTAGTTCGTTTTCAGAGGGAACACGTTGGTTTTCTTGCCACGTACCGCTGCGAATTTTATCAACAATGAATTGTTTTATTTGCGCAAATTTAGGTGTCGTCATTAAATTTATGGTTACATTAAAAATAAACTATATAAATAAGATGACACAATTACCTTGTATATACAAGATGGGTTGTTAGACTATATTTTCATTATTCACGGTGTAAAAAGGGCTGCGATATGCAAAGCACAACACAAAATTATGAGTTAGAAGAAATCGACTTACTTTTAACTGATGCCAATATTGCCACTATGGATAGCAATATAAATGCCCCTTATGGCGCAATTGAAAATGCTGCTATAGCCATTAAAAATGGTAAAATTGTGTGGATTGGAGAGCAATCGACATTGCCTAGTTTTGACGTGTTTGCAACGCCGACATTGAGTGTAAAAGGACAGTGGTTAACGCCGGGCTTAGTAGATTGCCATACTCACTTAGTATTTGCAGGTTCAAGATCGCAAGAGTTTGAACAGCGTTTGCAAGGCGTAAGCTATGAGCAAATTGCGGCACAAGGCGGTGGCATAGCAAGTACGGTTAAAGCCACAAGAGCAGCCGACCGTGAACAATTGTTTGTTGATGCAAAAGATCGCTTAAATACGTTGTTAAAAGAAGGTGTAACCACCGTTGAAATAAAGTCTGGTTATGGGCTAGATACAGAAAACGAGATAAAAATATTAGAAGTCGCTCGTTTATTAGGTGAACATCACCCTATTGATATTAAAACTACTTTTTTAGGGGCGCATGCTCTACCGCCTGAATACAAAGGCCGTGCTGATGAATATATTGATTTAGTGTGTACTGACATGCTAGATCAGGTAGTGGCTAATAATCTTGCTGATGCAGTCGATGTATTTTGTGAAAATGTTGGGTTTAGTTATTCGCAAACCAAACGTGTTTTCCAGGCGGCTAAAAAGCATAACCTCCCAGTAAAATGCCATGCTGAGCAGTTATCTAATCAACAGGGTGCTAAGCTGGTGGCGCAGTTTAATGGCCTTTCGGCGGATCATATTGAGCATCTAGATGAAGAGGGTGTAAAAGCCATGGCAGACGCTGGGACGGTAGCGGTGTTATTGCCAGGTGCATTTTATTTTTTAAGAGAAACTAAATTCCCACCTATTGAATTACTTAATCAATATAAAGTACCTATAGCTATTGCGAGTGATTTTAACCCAGGTACTTCACCGCTGTGCTCAGTGCACTTGATGATGAACATGGCATGCACATTGTTTAGATTAACACCTGAGCAAGCATTAGCTGGTGTTACTCGAAATGCAGCTAAAGCACTAGGTTTAGACGACCGTGGTATTTTAAAGGTTGGCGCAAGAGCTGATATTGCGCATTGGCAAATAAGTCATCCATCACAATTAAGTTACCAATTTGGCGTAAATAAACTGTTAAATTTATGGATTTTGGGTAGAATTAATTAGTTTGTATTATTTTTACCCACATATAACTTGGTTTAAACTTTTTTAGCGAATACGGATGCCGTTAATTTGAACATACTAACCGACAGTAATTTCCCAATATTTTTTAGTGGTGCACTATTAATGGCGATGATCGCCACTTTATTTGCTGTTAAAAATGCCAGTATTAAATTTAGTTATTTATGCACAGCTGCTGTTGGTTTAGCTATCTTAAGCAGCGGTGCGGCTTGGCTTGCTATTTTACTAGCCTTTGGGTTTTGTTTTCACTTATGGCAAGCATTTGAGCGAAATAATTGGAGCATGATAATTACCAGCTCAATGGCTGGTCTTTTATTTGTTGTTCTATTTTCAGCTCATTTATTATTGGAAGTTCCGCTATTTTGGGTTGTGTTAGCAATATTATTATTAGCTATTGTTGGCTTTTTAAATGATGAAAGTGCTGAAATAGAAGTCGTTATAGAGCCAGAACCTGAAGGTGATGCATTTATTGAAGAGTCTCCGCTTTCAGTTTTTGCAGATAGAAAACAGTTACGCCAAGGTTACTATGCATGGTGCGACAACAAACAAATAAGCGCAGCGTTAATCGTTATTCGCCTTGAAGGCTTTGAGCAAGTTAACCAGCATATTGGACGCGACTTTGGCGATATACTGTTAGCGCAATCGGCTAATCGAATAAAAGAGCTACTTTCAAGTGACGAAATAGTGACTTTAACTGGGCAAGAAAAGCTAGCCCACTTAGGGGGTCTTAACTTTGCATTTATTTGTAGTTTCGCGAATCAAAAACACTTACATGAATTAGTTATTGACCAAATACTGGGTGCAACGCTTAAGCCATTTAATGTTGCTAACTGCACTGTAGAAGTAAAAGCTAGAGCGAGTTATGTTGATTGTAATGAGCAAGATAACAACTTTGATAATTTAATATCGTACGCATACCTAGCACTCGATAGCCACCCAGATCGCAAGGTTGTGCCTTATCATCAACAAATGATGATTGAATTGCGAGAGCAACAAGCGCGACTAAAGGAATTAGCAAATATTGATTTTTCGAGCGAGTTAGAGCTTTATTTTCAGCCTATTATTTGTAACGAAAACGGTCAAATTGAGTTTTTAGAATTACTACTGCGTTGGCAGCACCCTAAGCAAGGGATTTTATCCGCTAACAGGTTTATCGACGACATTAGAATTGCAGGGCTTGGTTATCCACTCGCTAAATTTGTAATAGAGAGAGCTGCTGAGCTTGCAATGGCGCTTAGAATAGAAGGTATTTCTATACCGCTTAGCATTAACGTATTTGGTCCTGAAATGCTTAACGAAGAGTTTATTGAATTTGTTGATGTTGTTTTAAGTGAGCATCACTTGGAAGCTGGCGATTTAATTGTTGAATGCCCTTTGCATATTTTTGCGGGACTAGATGATAAAGGCAGAGGCATGATCGCAAGGCTTAATAACATAGGCTTAAAAGTATGTGTTGATGGACTTGGTGATAACCCGGTACTGCTTTCTAAGTTACCAAGTCTAGCGGTAGAGTATATTAAGGTTTCACCTTCACTTACTGCTGACTTTAGTAATCAAAACAATATACGCAGTTTAGTTAGCGGAATGGTTGAAATGCATAACCAACAAAAAACAAAAGTGATTTTTGAAGGGGTAGAAACACTTGAGCAACTTAAGTTTGTAAAAAGCTTAAAAGGTTATGCTGCCCAAGGTTATTACTTTGGTCACCCGCTAAGTAGTATCGGTTTAATGAGTTGGCTAAAAGAGTGGCGATTAGTTCAACAGCGCTAAGTGTTTTCTTTGGCTTGTAGGTAGCTATTCACAAGTGCACTGATCACTTGCCCTACATGGGCAGCACCGGCATCTAACCCGCTAGGGTGCTGGCTAGGCGCTGCTTCACATAAATGTAAGTACTTAGAGTGGCGATGGTTTGCTGCTAAATGCACAAAGTGCTCAGTGTCATTCACACTAAATCCGCAACATGTGTACGCACTCACCGGCATGTAAGTAATACTATCTAAATCAACTTCAATACCCAGTGGTAAATCGTTAAAATTACTTAATGCGTTTTCAATTGCCTGCGTGAGTGTAGTTTTTCGCTTAACTTGTATTGATTGATAGCTATCAAACGTAAAGTTAGCTTCACTCATTGCATCTATAATTGCTTGATTGTTTTTTATCTCATGTAAGCCAATAACGTGGTAATTACTTAGATGTTGCTCGTTATAAGCGTAGCGAAAGCCATTGCCGCTATGGCGACCTTCACATTCTCTAAAGTCGGCATGAGGGTCAAAGTTGATAGCATTAATAGGTGTATTTTTTGACTTACTCAGGGCACGGATAATTCCCAAGCAATTGTTATGACCTCCGCCAATAACGATTGGCTCAAGCCCCGCTTTAAAAATAAGGCTCAATACCGACTCTACGCGTTCATCAAGCTGTTGGCATAAATCTCGTAATTGAGTTAACTGCTGGCCTTGCTGATTATTAAGCTGGTTGCTTTGCGCCATTAAATCATCAGTATTAACTTCACCCAATAAAAGCACTTTTTGAGTGGCAATAAATTGATTGTGAGGTTGGTTTAAAAAGCGTTTTAAAAAAGCCGGCCATGCTTCGTTTGCACCGCCATTTCCTAAGTTTGCTTTTGGGCCGATATCTTCGCAAATACCCAGAAGTACATAGCGGATGCCAAATTGAGCAGCGTCAACAAGTGCTTGTTGCAGGTTTACTTGGGTGTCGAGCAAGGCCATTGATTGCCATGCTTTTTTCTCATTTGCGCGGGTAGAGCAAAGTGTTCTAACCGCGCTTTCATCATATACTTTTAAATGGGAAGTCACGTTATACTTCTACAACTTCCAACTCTAATTCTTCTGCAGATAAAACAATGCCTGTGCTATCAGCATAAATAAAGTCGTCATCAAAAAATGATACCCCAGCAAAGTTAACGCCTATAGCATCTTCACCAGCACCTTCGCTGTCGGCTGCAACAGGGATTGAAGCAATTGCTTGAATGCCTAAATCAAGCTCTTCAAGCTCATCAACGTGGCGTACTGCGCCGTAAACAACAATACCATTCCAGTTGTTTTCAAGTGCTAGCTCAGCCAGTTCAATGTCGATTAGTGCGCGACGAGTTGAGCCGCCACCATCAATAAGAAGTACTAGGTCTGTACCATCTTGAGAAAGTAATTCGCGGATGAGTTCATTATTTTCAAAACATTTAACCGTTTTAATGCGGCCACCAAAGCTGTGTCGACCACCAAAGTTGATGAACATAGGCTCTAGCACGTCAACCACGTCAGCAAAGTGGTCGCATAAATCAGAAGTGCTGTAATCCATTATTTTATCCTCAAAAGGTACATTAATTTATATCTCAGTATACCCTCCTTATAAGCAATAACAACGACTTAATCGCAGTAAATTTAGGCAAAACAAGCGCTAAATCATTAATCGCAATAATAGTGTATTAAAAGCGTCACTCAATTGTTATTTACAACACATAAGCTAAATCGGTGTTCATATGTTATGCAATGAGGGATGGTGATGAATAATAATATGCTTAAAAAGGTAACTCAGATAGATGAGCAATTATTTTTAACTTTGTTTAATTGCAATTCACCGAGGTGGTTTAAAACAATGGCCTTTGGTTTGTCTAAAAGCGGTGATGGTGGGCTTTATATATTAATATGCTTAGCAGTGTGGTGGCTTAGTAATAATGAACAGCACCAATTATTGCCTGTCACTATATTAATTGGTTTTGCTATAGAAAGACCTATTTACCTACTAGCTAAAAATAGATTTGCTCGGATCCGTCCATGCGACTGCTTAGTAACAAATGCCTATATAGTACCAAGCGATAAATTTAGTTTACCATCGGGTCACAGTGCTGCTGCCTTTTTAGTGGCAATTATATTAAGCCATTTTTTTCCAGAATATGCATTACTACTATTTAGTTGGGCTACCGGCGTTGCTATGTCTCGTGTGGTATTGGGTGTGCACTTTCCTGCTGATATTATAATAGGCGCAACGATTGGTAGTTTTTGTGGTTTATTTGCGTTAGCACTCGTGGTGCCTGCATGAAAATATTGTATGGAGTACAAGGTACCGGTAATGGTCATATAACGCGCGCTCGGGTTATGGCAAGCTGCTTTAATAAGCTCGGTATTGATGTTGATTATGTGTTTTCAGGGCGCGCAAATAAAGATTACTTTGATATGCACGAATTCTCAGATTATAAAGCGTATCGTGGTTTGTCGTTTAGCACTGAAAATGGGCAAGTTAAAAATTTAAAAACACTTAAAAACATGCGAATTTGTAAGTTGGTGAGTGATATAAAATCGCTTGAGATAAAACAGTACGATTTTATACTTAACGACTTTGAGCCTGTTACAGCATGGGCTGCAAAACGGGCAGGTATACCCGTTATTGGCATTAGTCACCAAGCAGCATTTTTGTCAGATAACGTACCTATGTTTGGTCGTGGCGTCCTGAGAAAATCACTTATCAAACATTATGCACCAGCGACTACCTACTTAGGCGTGCACTGGCAACCATTTGCAAATAATATAATACCGCCTTTTATTGCTCATCATAATCACGACAATCCTGTAGCCGTAATGAACAAGGTATTGGTATATTTACCTTTCGAAAACTTAGATAGCGTTGTTGATTATTTAAAAGACTTTCCCGAAAAAGAATTTTATTGCTATCACCCAAATGCCACCAATCAATCTTTTGGACATATACATTTACGAGCCCCTTCACGCTCTGGTTTTTTAAACGACTTAGCAAACACAAGTGGCGTTATTGGTAATGCGGGATTTGAGCTTGCCAGTGAAGCGCTTAAGTTAGGTAAAAAGTTACTATTAAAGCCTTTAGATGGTCAGTTTGAGCAAGCAGCAAATGCAAAAACTTTATTTGCCATGGGCATGGCGCATGTTATGAACTATTTAAACCCACAAGCCCTTGATGATTGGAATAGCGCACCGCAAAACAAGCAGATAAATTACCCCAGCGATCCCGCGCCTTTAATTGATTGGTTGGTTAAACAACAATGGAATAACACACAATCGTTACATAAAGGTTTGTGGGATAGTGTCGCCTTATAGCCATCACATTTAAACTGTTTAGAATTACCAATAATAAAAAGTTAAATTAATTAGTCGCTTTTGATCTATTAGCTATAATAAAAATGCATATTCAAAAAAGGCGTTAGCGATGAGTTTTTTACAAAACTTAACAATTAAACGACGTTTACAACTAAACGCAGTCGTTGTTGGTTTAGCAATGGTGGTCCTTTTATGCGTGATTATTTTTGAATCACGTACAACCTTGAGCTTAAACAAGACTATTCAATTAGCAGAAGAGCTCAACGTACATGCATTAGCATTGCGTAAACATGAAAAAAACTTTTTGTTTTATAAACAAGAAGACGCGTTAACTGCATTTGAAACGGATTTTGAGCAGTTAAGTGATAAAGTAAAAAAGTTACAACAGTTAATGGCTAACCAAAGTATCGCACAGGAGCAGGTCCAGCGCTTTGAGCAACTAATAAATAGCTATAATAATGATTTTGAAACTGTTGTTAAGCTTCAAAAAGAGATTGGTTTAACCCCGACCGACGGGTTATATGGCAAGCTTAGAAGCTCGGTTCATGAAGTTGAGCAACTATTAAAAGAGCAGCAAAATTACCAACTGCTGTCGTCAATGCTGCAACTAAGACGCTCAGAAAAAGATTTCATGCTGAGATTTGATATTAAGTACCTAGGGCGTTTTAATGAGGGAATTAATACATTTAAGCAGCAGATAGCTGCAGCACAGCTGCCAAGCGACTATAAAGCACAAATTAATCCTTTGATTGATATATACCAAAGCGAATTTCAAACACTTGTGCAGGCGCAAACTAAGCTAGGGCTAGATCTTGAGTCAGGCGCACTTGGAGTAATGCGTGACAGTGTAGATAAAAGCGACGCCATTGTTTCTAAAATCGTTAAAGACACTAAGTTACAAGTAGAGCAAAGTGTAGAGCAGGCTCAATTTTTAGCTATTTTGGTATTTGTGATTGCAGGTGTGATTGTATTAGCACTCGTTTATTTTACAAGCCACTCCATTATTGTACCTATTGAGCGGGTTTATCACACCATTAACGATATTCGTCGTAATAATGATTTGAGCGTGATGATAGAGCAAACTGGTAAAGACGAAATTACCACCATGACGGTCGACTTTAATAGCTTAATAGGCGATTTTAAGAACTTAATTAACGAAGTTAATGGTGCTTTAAACACGCTTAATGTAGCAACAGAGCATTTATCACAAAGTACCGCAGCAACAAGCTCTGGTATGCAAGAGCAACTACATGAAGCCGACATGGTTGCAACTGCAGCCACCGAAATGCAGGCGACGATTCAGGATATTTCACATAATACTGAGGCGGCTGCGAAAAAAGCAGAGTCAACAAATTTAAGTGCACAACAAGGGCGTAGTGAAGTAGATTCTACCGTTAAGCACATTAGGGCCCTATCTGATTCGCTGGGGAATGCATCAAATGTAGTGTCGCAACTTGAAAAAGATGGTGAAACAATTGGTTCAGTGCTTGATGTAATTCGAGGGATTGCAGATCAAACAAATTTACTTGCACTTAATGCGGCAATAGAAGCGGCCCGTGCTGGTGAGTATGGTCGTGGTTTTGCTGTTGTTGCAGATGAGGTTCGTTCATTAGCAAAGCGTACTCAAGAGTCTACAAGTGAGATTGAAGGTATTATAAGTACCTTACAGCAGCGTACTCAAGAAGTGGTGAGTATTATGCACAAATGTCGCTCTCAAGGTGATGAAAGTGCCTCGCAAGCAATTAAAGCAGGTGAGCTATTAGGCGCAATTACTGAAGATGTACAAACAATAATGGAAATGAGCTCTCAAATAGCGGTTGCTATTGATGAGCAAAGCCAAGTGGCATCAGAGGTTAATAAAAATGTAGTAAGAATTCGCGATATTGCACAAGACGCAACTGAACACGCTGCTAACAATGCGCAAACAAGTGAAGAGGTCTCTGAGCAGGCTCGCGTTCTGTTCACTGCAATTGATAAATTTAAGGTTTAATAACGCTTAATAGAACGGGCCTATAAAGTTTAAGGAACAAATTTTATAGGCACGCTATCTTTACTTTTTTCGTGTTCAGTTACCCGCGCTAAATATTCACTCCACAATATATCTTGTTGCTGTTGTAGTTTTTCAAAGTAGCGCCAGCTAAATAGTCCGCTGTTATGGCCATCGTCAAAATCTAGACGAAGTGCGTAATGCCCAACAGGTACAATACTTTTTATTCCTACAGCTTGCTTATTAAGTACTAGCTTCATTGGGCCAGAGCCATGGCCCTGCACTTCAGCAGAGGGAGAGTGAACGCGTAAAAATTCACAGCTAAATACAGCTTTACTGTCATCATCAAAGTAAACATCTAGATTTTTACTTACACTGTGGTAATGCACTTTTGTTACGTGTTTCATTTAATATATCCCATTAAAAAGCCCCCAATCTGGAGGCTTTTAGTATAACGTTTATATTCGTTTTATAGAATAAAGCGGCTTAAGTCTTCATCTTCAACAAGTGCACCTAAGTGTTTTTCAACGTAAGCGGCGTCGATTACTAATGACGAGCCTGCTTTTTCAGAAGCATCGTATGAAATTTCTTCCATCAATCTTTCCATTACAGTGTGTAGACGACGAGCACCGATGTTTTCGGTTTTCTCGTTAACTTGCCAAGCTGCTTTGGCAATACGCTCAATTGCATCGTCGCTAAACTCAATCGATACCTGCTCAGTTTTAAGCAGCTCTCGTTGTTGCTCGGTAAGCGATGCATGAGGCTCTGTAAGGATGCGTTTAAAGTCATCTGCAGTAAGTGCTTCAAGTTCTACTCGAATCGGTAAGCGGCCCTGTAGCTCTGGGATCATATCTGATGGCTTTGCCATCTGAAACGCACCAGAGGCAATAAACAGCATATGGTCAGTTTTAACCATTCCGTGCTTAGTATTTACAGTTGAACCTTCAATTAGCGGTAGTAAGTCGCGTTGAACACCTTCTCGGCTCACATCTGGACCTGAAGAATCGCCGCGCTTACAAATTTTGTCTATTTCATCAATAAACACAATACCGTTTTGCTCTACTGCAAAAATAGCTTGTTCTTTTAGCTCTTCAGGATTTACTAATTTAGCGGCTTCTTCTTCCGTTAATAGTTTGAAGGCTTCTTTGATTTTTAGTTTACGCTTAGTGCGCTTATCGCCGCCCATGTTTTGAAACATGCTTTGTAGCTGGTTGGTCATATCTTCCATACCAGGAGGCGCCATAATTTCTACGTTTGGTTGTGCTTGTGCTAAATCGATTTCAATTTCTTTATCATCTAGCTGACCTTCACGTAGCTTTTTACGGAACGCTTGGCGAGTTGATGAGTTATCATCACGCTGCGTTTCGCCGTATTGATCTTTCGCTGGTGGTAAAAGGGCATCTAAAATGCGCTCTTCTGCTGCTTCTTCGGCGCGATGTTTAAATTTCTTAGTCTGCTGTTCGCGAGTCATTTTAATTGATACATCGACTAAATCGCGGATGATAGTCTCAACTTCTTTACCAACATAGCCAACTTCAGTGAACTTAGTCGCTTCTACTTTAATAAAGGGTGCGTTAGCAAGTTTTGCTAATCGGCGGGCAATTTCTGTTTTACCTACACCGGTTGGACCAATCATTAAAATGTTTTTTGGTGTTACTTCGCTGCGTAAATCTTCTTTGAGTTGCATGCGGCGCCAGCGGTTACGAAGTGCAATAGCCACTGCTTTTTTTGCTTTAGCCTGACCTATAATGTGCTGATCTAGCTCATGAACAATTTCTCTTGGGGTCATATCAGACATGATAGTTCCTATTATAATTCTTCGATTGTTTGGAAGTTATTAGTAAATACGCAGATGTTGCCTGCAATAGTTAAGCTTTTCTCTACTATTTCACGAGCGCTTAAATCTGTATTTTCTAAAAGGGCGGTTGCCGCTGATTGTGCAAAGTTACCACCACTGCCAATTGCAATTAGGTCGTTTTCAGGTTGAACCACATCGCCATTACCGGTAATAATTAAAGAGGCTGTCTCGTCTGCTACAGCGAGCAGAGCTTCGAGTTTTCGAAGTGCACGGTCGCTGCGCCAATCTTTAGCCATTTCTACTGCGGCTTTAGTCAGGTTTCCTTGGTGCATTTCTAATTTGCTTTCAAAGCGTTCGAAAAGAGTGAAGGCATCAGCAGTACCGCCGGCAAAACCAGCGATTACTTTGCCATTATAAAGACGTCGAACTTTACGGGCGTTGCCCTTCATTACGGTATTACCAAGAGACACTTGGCCATCGCCGCCAATTACAACCTTGTCGCCACGGCGTACACTTACGATAGTAGTCATGTTATTCCTCATCATCGAGCTGCAGAGGCAACTCGTAAAAAACGATTATGAAGAGGTTATATGGGTGAATGGTTTATTTTCAAGTCCAGCCCCAAATTCCGCAGCCGACTATTTTTACACGTTTAAGTTTGTTTTTATCGCTTTCGGCTTGGCGTTTGGTTTTATAAGGGCCTAAACGTACTTTATACCAAGTACCATTGCTGCCTTCAGCCTGTTTTATCTCAGAAATGAGCCCTGCAAATGCGATTTTAGCTTTTAATGATTCAGCTTGTGCATGAGTTCTGAACGAACCGCATTGCATAACATAAGGACCTTTTTGCTCAAGTTCTTTTACTTCAACTTGAATCTCGTGGTTTCTTATTTCTTTAATAAATTCCGGTGTACGTGGAATAACAACTTCTACTTTTGCGGGTGCAGTTGGGTTAGCTTGTTTTTCGACAAGTTTTGGATCGGCATTACTTTTTATAAACCATAGTGTGTAGGCAAAACCACCTACAAGTAAGATGGCTATAACGGCTAAAAGAATAGGAAATGGTTTTTTAGCGGGTGCGTTTTTTTTACTGTTTCTGCCTGCAGGCTTTTTATTAATATAATCGTGCTGTGCCATGGTGTTATTTTGGCCTTAACCTAAATCATGTCTATAGGGTCTACGTCTAAGCTCCAGCGTACTTTTTGTGCAAGTTTACTGGTACTTAAATAATCAACCATTTGCGCAAGGTACTGATGTAATATGCGACGATCTTGCGCTTGAATATGCAATTGAAAACGATACATACCTGCGACTCTTTCAAGTGGGGCAGGGATCGGACCGAGCAATTGTATACCAGATACCCCATTCACAGGAACCAAATCCGTCAAAAAATCGACGACTAGTTTAATACTATGTCCTTGTGCACGCACAATGGCCATATTTGTAATGGGCGGTAAGTCAGCATCACCGCGCTCACTAAGAGCAAAACGGGCAAAGTCTTGGTAACCATTATTAACTAAGTCTTGCAAAAGAGGGTGTTCTGGAAAGTGTGTTTGTAATAACACTTGACCAGGCTCTCCTGAACGTCCAGCACGCCCCGCTACTTGGGTGACTAATTGGGCTAAATGCTCTGTTGCTCTAAAGTCGCATGAGTATAAGCCGCTATCTACATCTAAAATTATAACAAGGCTCACATCTGCAAAGTGATGGCCTTTGGCAAGCATTTGTGTGCCCACTAAAATGCGTGCGCCCCCTAGGTTTATTTCATCAAGTGCTTTTTCAAGGCTACCTTTACGGCGAGTTGAATCGCGGTCTATACGAGTAACAGGTGTATCAGGGAACTCGGTCGATAAAAACTCTTCAATTTGTTCTGTGCCTTTACCGTTAGGAAATATTTGCGTACTTCCACAGTCAGGGCATTGGTGAGGGACAGGGTACTGGTCGCCACAGTGATGACAGATCATTTGCCCAATCGCTTTATGAAATGTAGCGCTGGTACTGCATCGTTTACACTCGCTCAACCAACCGCACTCATGGCAAATAAGGGTGGGTGAGAAACCTCGGCGATTTAAAAATACCATAACCTGTTTACCGCGATTTAAGTGCTGACGCATAGTAGCAAGGCTTGCATGTGCAATACCTGCTTGGTCGGGCTGACCTTTCATATCGAGTAACTTAAACTGATTGTCAGTCGCTGTTTGCGCACGTTCCGTTAAACTTAATAGCTGGTATTTGTTATTAATTGCTTTGTGAAGTGTTTCAAGCGCGGGTGTGGCGCTGCCTAATATAAGCGGGATTTTATGCTGAAAAGCTCTGTAAGCGGCTAAATCACGAGCATGGTAACGAAGGGTATCTTGTTGTTTAAATGACGAGTCGTGTTCTTCATCAACAACAATCATACCGAGTTTTAAAAATGGCAGAAAAATACTCGAACGTGTGCCAATAACTATCGCACAACTGCCTTTTTCGCAAAAACGCCATGTTTGTAAACGTTCGTTGTCGGTAAGTGCTGAGTGCCAAAGCATAATGGGTGTATCAGGAAAGCGGCGGCGAAAACGGTTTACGGTTTGTGGTGTTAGGCCGATTTCGGGCACGAGTACGAGGGCTTGCTCGCCACGTTTGAGTACTTCTTCTAGGCACTGTAAATACACTTCGGTTTTACCGCTGCCCGTTACGCCTTCTAATAAGAAGCAGCTAAAGCCAGTACTTTGATTTATAGCTGTGCAAGCAACCGCTTGTTCTTTATTAAGCACTGGTTTACTACCAACGGTTGGAGCAACACTTTGCCATTGGCTATCGTGCTCAATAGTTTGTGTTATGAGTTCTTTATCTATTAGGCTATCTATTGTTTTTTTACTAAAGCCCAGTGCTTTTAACTCAGTTAATGGTGACTTACCTGATTGCGATAACTGCTTTAATAGGTTGAGCTGTGTTTTAGCTTTTAATGACGGTACTTTTGCACCTTTTTCTGTCAGGGCAACCATATTAATACTGGTTTTATCAGGCGATTCACCTTGGCGAAGTGCACCAGGTAGCGCTATATGAATAGTTTCGCCTAATGGATAGCAATAATAGCGGGCAGTAAAGCTAAGGAGTTCTAAATGCTGGGAGCTTAAAATAGGGGCGTCGTCTATTACCTCTATAATATTTTTAATTTTATTTAAAGGGACGTCGGTACTGCTTTTAATACCCAAAACAACCGCTACTTTCTTTTGATTACCAAAAGGTACCAAAACTCGCATGCCAGGTAGTAAAGGAATTGATAAGCCACTGAGCTGTTCTTCTATTTTATAATCAAAGGTGCGTGGAAGCGGAACTTTAATAGCAACTTCAACAAAACTCATAACAACTCAACCCGTAAAATTAATGCTGTAATGTACTAAAAATACCGCTAAAAACCTACTAGCAATAGTACTTGAGAAAGAGATTGTTCACTTTTTTAGCGAAAAGATAAATAAATACTTGTGCAGGGGAAGGTTGTTGGATAAAATCCGCCACCAACAAATTTGTTTTAACGACGTATGGTGCCAAACTCCGGGTTTGGAGAGCGATGCGGCCTTAACTAGAGGTTCCTATGAAAGAAGGTATTCACCCTAAGTACGAAGTAATTTCTGCAACATGTTCATGTGGAAATAAATTCGAAACTAGCTCAACTCTTTGTAAAGACATTCACTTAGACGTATGTTCTGCGTGTCACCCGTTTTACACTGGTAAGCAAAAAGTTTTAGACACTGGCGGACGTGTTGATCGCTTCAACAAGCGCTTCGGTGCACTTGCCAGCAAGAAGTAATTATTGCTGTTTAGTTAAAAAAAGCACCTTAGGGTGCTTTTTTTGTGCCTAAAATTTGTTATTTATTATCTTAAACTAACCTACATAAATCTTTAAGCAATTTAACGAATTAAATTGCACTATAACGTCGTTAAAATTTTTTTATTTAGAACAACTAGATACAAAAATTTTTGCCTAGTTCTAGCGTAATTTTCTTAACTTTAAATAGACCCCATATATAAGCAGATTGGTATTATTTCGTTGATTTTAACTATCCCCTCCTTTTGCATAACTATTTCCTATTCTTATTCTGAGTATGCATAATCCTTTACAGACAAATCGATAGATATTCTCTATATTTTAAATAGTACAATTTTTAACTAGGTTGATAAAAGTAGCTAACGTGGGCTTATCTGTTTTTAAAGTAAGGTAGTAGGCTGTTATTCTAAGTTTATGCTGATACTTTAAGTATACGTTTTATAAGATTTTGATAGACATAAAAGCACCTTAAAACTTACTTTTTAGGTGAATTTTTATTTATTAAATGTCGATATAATCCTGCAAAGTTACTGAAAAACCTCTTAAAATTAAAGGATATAGCATATAACAGGATAGACCTGATATTGCTTGGAATTTAAAAATAATAAGGGTATCGTACCCCAAGACTCCATCTCTCACTTTAACTTAAATTGCAGGATACCATCGCGTTATGTCTGACTTTCGTGAACAAGCACTACATTACCACTCACATCCCGTACCAGGTAAAATTAGCATTGAGCTTACAAAACCAGCTGAAACGGCTCATGATCTTGCACTTGCGTATAGCCCAGGTGTTGCCGAACCTGTACGTGAAATAGCTGCAGATCCTGCAAATGCTTATAAATATACTGGTAAAGGTAACATGGTTGCGGTTATTACTAATGGTACTGCAATTCTAGGCCTTGGTAATTTAGGTCCTTTAGCGTCTAAGCCCGTAATGGAAGGTAAAGCGTTATTGTTTAAACGTTTTGCAGGGCTTGATTCTATCGATATTGAAGTTAAGCACAAAACAACAGAAGACTTTATTAATACGGTTGCCAATATTGCCGACACATTCGGTGGTATTAACCTTGAAGATATTAAAGCACCAGAGTGTTTTGAAATAGAAAAAGCATTAATAGAGCGTTGTAGCATCCCTGTTTTTCATGACGATCAACACGGTACTGCCATTGTAACGGCTGCTGGTATGTTAAATGCGCTAGAAGTACAAGGTAAGTCAATTGAAGATGCAATTATTGTATGTTTAGGTGCAGGCGCTGCCGCTGTTGCGTGTATGGAGCTGTTAATTAAGTGTGGTGCACTGCGTGAACACATTTATATGCTTGACCGCAAAGGTGTTATTCATACCCGCCGCGATGACTTAAATGAATATAAACAGCTTTTTGCTAACAATACCGATAAGCGTACATTGCAAGATGTAATTGCAGATGCAGATGTATTTGTGGGTGTTTCTGGCCCTAACTTATTAGCGGCTGAAGATTTAAAGCTAATGGCTGCAAAACCAGTTGTGTTTGCATGTTCAAATCCAGATCCTGAGATTGATCCTGCACTTGCGCACGGCGCACGCAACGATTTAATCATGGCAACAGGACGCTCTGATTACCCTAACCAAGTTAATAATGTTTTATGTTTCCCGTTTATTTTCCGTGGTGCACTTGATGTACGTGCAAGCGCTATTAACGATGAAATGAAAATTGCTGCAGTAGATGCTATTCGAAGTATTGCCAAAGAGCCAGTACCTGCAGAAGTTTTAAAAGCCGCTGGTGTAGATAAACTAGAATTTGGTGCGCAGTATATTATTCCAAAACCAATGGATCCACGTTTACTGCCGCGTATAGCAAGAGCTGTTGCACTTGCTGCTATTGAGTCAGGTGTTGCACAAATTGAGCTACCTGAAAACTATATGCAGTAAATCTATACAGTAGAGCTATGCAATAAAATTTAGACATAAAAAAACCTCAATAATTACTGAGGTTTTTTTGTCTTTGTAATATTTATTCTTCGTTTAAAACGGGTACTTCTAGACCCATTTCTTGCATTATTTTTTTAACTTCTTCTGGCACTTTTTCGGCGTTATCTTTACGTAAGTCATCGTCATTTGGTAAAGGTTGGCCAGTAAAAGCATGCAAAAATGCCTCACATAGCAATTCACTATTTGTAGCATGGCGAAGGTTATTGATTTGACGACGTGTACGTTCGTCAGTTAATACCTTTAATACATTTAGCGGGATCGAAACGGTGATCTTTTTAACTTGCTCTGATTTTTTACCGTGTTCTGCGTATGGGTGAATATACTCACCATTCCATTTAGCCATAAGATGTATCGTTGCCTCAGATTATTAATTTCTCACACGGTATAAAAAGCGTGTAAATATGCGTGAAATTCTATCGATTTAAAAAAGATAGTCAAATAATAGATACAGATCTATCTTAATAAGCCTATTGTAGGTGTAAAGATAAACACACTTTTGTGAGCTAAAATGTGTTATTCGCAGAGGCCCTTTCTATTTTTAGCCATCTAGAGCTTTAAAATACTTTGACTTATCAAAACGGATAACTTACTCTTTTAGACGTCTAAACATCCAAGTTAATCAGGTGACGAATATGAGCGAAAAAAACAAAGCGACCATTGCTGTACGTAACGGCGTTGATGCTGATAAACATCATGGTGCGGTGGTACCGCCAATTTATTTATCGACTACTTATTCGTTTGCCGACTTTGATACTAAGCGTGAGTATGATTATGGTCGTAGCGGTAATCCTAATCGTGATATTTTAGCTGAGACGCTTGCTAAGCTTGAAGGTGGCGCTCGTGGCATAATTTCAGCTACAGGCATGGCTGCCGTGCATTTAGCTACTCAGCTACTTAATAGTGACGATACGTTAGTAATTCCGCATGATTGTTATGGTGGCAGCTATCGTTTATTTACATCTTTACAAAAACGCGGGCTACTAAAGCTCAAAATATTAGATTTAACAAAAGAAGAAAGCCTTCAACAAATTTTAGTAATTAAACCTAAGCTTATTTGGATAGAAACCCCAAGTAACCCAGTACTTCGTTTAACAGATATTAAAGCGGTTACCGATGTGGCTAAGCAATGCGGAGCTTTGGTTGCCGCAGATAACACGTTTTTGTCGCCGGCTTTACAAAACCCTATTAAATTTGGTGTAGATATTGTGGTGCATTCAACCACTAAATACATTAACGGACACTCAGATGTAGTAGGCGGCGCTGTTATTGCCGCAACACAAGAGTTAGGCGATGAGCTTGCTTGGTGGGCTAATAACATTGGTATTACGGGTGCGCCTTTTGATAGCTATTTAACGCTTCGTGGTTTACGTACTTTAAATGTGCGCCTAAGGCAGCATCAAGAAAATGCACTGGCAATAGCTAAGTACCTTGAAAGCTCTGAATATGTAAGCCAAGTTTACTACCCAGGTCTTGAGTCACATCCTCAACATGAGCTGGCTAAAGCACAGCAACTTGGTTTTGGTGGCATGGTTAGTTTTGATATTAAAGGCGATATAAACGACGCTGCGGCATTTTTAACTAGCCTTAAAACGTTTAGTTTAGCTGAGTCATTAGGTGGCGTAGAGAGCTTAATTTGTCACCCTGCAACTATGACGCACGCAGGTATGGAGGCAACAGCACGTTTAGAGGCGGGTGTGGGCGATACGCTTATTCGTATTTCGGTAGGTATTGAAGATATACACGATTTAGTCGCTGATTTTGAACGAGTGTTTGAACTTGTAAAACCAGGGCAAAATAAAAATGTTGGCCGTGTAGGCAAAGGAGCAGGCACTCCTGGTGGTAACGTTAAATTAAGTGCAGCCCGTCCGGCGCTTTGGTGATTAATATGGTCAATTGTGTACATAAATTTGGTGGTTCAAGCTTAAGCTCTAGTGAGCGCTATCAAAGCGTAGCTAAAATAATTATTGGGCATACTCAGACGGGCGACTGTGTTGTGGTGTCTGCTGCAGGTAAAACTACAGATACACTTGTGTCGTTGTGGCAAAGTTATCAGCAGCAAGACACGCAAGCTGTCGCTGATATTTTACTGCAGTTAAATAACCATCAAAGTGATTTAATAGAGCAGCTATTAGAAGCCGATTTAAAACGAAGTGCACTTAAAACACTAAGTATCGAACTTAGCTATATTGCAGAACTTGCTCAAGCTGAGCAGCTAAAAGAGGCTGCATTACTTGCACATGGCGAACTGTGGTCAGCACGTTTACTCGCTACTTATTTACAGCAGCTAAATATTGAGGCATGCGCTCAAGATGCACGTACTCTTTTTATCTTAAATGATGGCGAATTAATGCATGCGCAAAATGCGCAGCAATGTGGGCAGTTAATTTTGCCTAATAAAATAAATGTTGTTACTGGGTTTATTGCCGCAGATATCAAAGGCGAGACTGTAACACTTGGCCGAAATGGGAGTGACTACAGTGCAACACTACTTGCAAATTATTGCAATGCTAAGCAAGTATGTATTTGGACTGATACACAGGGGGTGTATAGCACTGATCCTCGCAAGGTACAAAAAGCGATTAAATACGGCAAAATTTGCCGTGGGCAGGCTAATTTATTAGCTCGTTTGGGTAACCCTGTATTACATGCAAAAACACTATCGCCTCTTAAAAACACAGATATTAAGCTAGCTGTTCGCAGTAGTTTTGACGTACAAGCAAGTCCAACAGATATAGTAAAAGAAGGTTCAGCGAAGAAAAAGCGCTTTATAACCACGTTGCAAAATGTTGACCTATTAATGGTTGAAGGATTAAGTGAAGGCGAGGTTGCAAGTGTTAGTCAGCTTATTCAGCATAGCCTTCATCACTTTAACCATAATGGTGAAGTGTATTTAGTAGTACCTGCAGCACAAACTTATCTGGTTATTAATTATTTTGCGGGTAGGGCAAATATTAGCGAGTCAAATTTAAACGGTTGTGCAATTGTAGCGCCTGAGCAAGACGTTAATACATTAAGCTTACAAGCATTAGATTTATTAAAACTCCACAGCATAAAACCTCGTTTTGTCCATCAAGATACTGGCTATGCTTTATTGCTTACCGATCAATTTATAGATAGTGATATACAAAGTGACTTACACGATAAGCTAATTAATAAAGGCCAAGAAATCGCAATTATAGTTGCGGGGCTTGGTAACGTTGGCGACGTTTTCATTAAACAGTTATCGGCACAATTTGAGCGTTTATCGGATGACTTTAGTATTAAATTAGTCGGTCTAATTCGCTCTAAAAAAATGCTGTTTAATGCAAGTGGTATTAATACACAGCAATGGAAAACTCAATGGCAGCATGAGGCAAATAGCTATCAATCTGCAGATTTACTGAATGCTATAAATGAGCTCGATTACGAGCATAAAATTGTAATTGATATTACCGCAAGTGAACAATTTAGCTTGTTATATCCAGACTTTGTAGATAGAAACTGTCATTTGATTAGTGCTAATAAATACGCTGGAACAGCACCGACTACTTGGTATAAAGCACTTCGTAGTAATATTACAGAACGTAATTTACATTGGCGATATAACACCAGTGTAGGCGCTGGCTTACCTATTAACTTTGCTTTGGCTGATTTGCAAAATAGTGGCGATAAAATAACACGTATAGAAGGTGTTTTCTCAGGCACGCTTTCGTGGCTATGCAGTAAATATGATGGAACAAGGCCATTTTCTGAGTTGCTACTGGAAGCTCAGAAAATGGGATTCACAGAGCCAGACCCTCGCGAAGATTTATCTGGGCGAGATATGCAGCGTAAGCTACTTATTTTAGCCCGAGAGCTAGGTGTTGAGCTTGAACTTGACGATATTAGCTTATCGGCATTGATGCCAGATGAGCTTGCGCTGGGAAGTTGGGATGACTTTTTAAATAAAAAAGCACAGCTAGACGCGTTCATCGAAGAGCATGCAGTGACAGCAAAGTCTAAAAATTCAGTACTTAGATATACGGGCTTGTTAGAAATCACACAAGGTGAAGTAATTGCTAAAGTGGGAATAGCGTATGTGCCTAATGGCGATGCGTTAGCAAACCTTACACCTGGCGATAATATTTTTGTAATTAATAGCAAATTGTATAGCGATAATGCATTAGTGATTCAGGGGCCAGGAGCGGGTAGGGAAGTGACCGCTGCGGGTGTGCACTCTGATTTATATTGGCTTGTTCAAAACTTAAAATAAACCTTTGGTTTAAACAAAAACGGCAGCTTAAATAAGCTGCCGTTTTTGTATTACATACATATTACTAAAATAGCTCTTCTTCTGTTTTAGTGTCTTCTTCAAATATATCGCTAGGCTGAGATAGCACATACTTTGTAGGTGCGGTGCCTTTTTCAAAATATTCAAATCGACTCGTGTAGTCATTTTTATGGCTTAATAAACCAGTAGCTAAATCAATACGAATAGAAACAAGTCCCTCAGGCGGCTCAATTGGGGCTTCAGGCTTGCCTTCAAGTGCCGCTTTCATAAATTCAACCCAAGCTGGCTGCGCGGTTTTAGCGCCAGATTCCGCACCTGATATTTGGCTGCTATCTAGGTTGTTATTATACGTAGAGCGACCAAGAGCGTTGCCCGGGTTATCAAAACCAACCCAAACTGAGGTCATCACATTACTATTAAAACCGCTAAACCAGGTATCTACTGAGTCATTAGTTGTGCCTGTTTTACCTGAAATGTCGCGACGATCTAGCGCTTGTGCGCGCCAACCTGTGCCACTCCAACCCGTTTTATGGGCCCAACTACCGCCGCCCCAAATACCACTGTGCATTGCATCAGCAATTAAAAATGCATTCTGCTTAGAAATAATTCTCGGTGCACATTTTTTTGTTGGTTCCACTTCATCACTACTATTATGAAGTGAGAATTCATTGCGTGTTGGTAAAGGCTCTTCATCACAGGCTAGGGCAGGGTTTGCTTTAAACAATACATTACCGTAAGCATCTTGAATTTCTGAAATAAAGTAAGGTTTAATTAAGTGGCCACCATTGGCAAATGCACTCATGCCACGAGCAAGTTCAAGTGGTGTAATGGAAGCACTACCCAGTGCTAGTGATTCACTGCGATTAATGTCTGAATCTTTAAAGCCAAACTTTAATAAATGATCAGCTGTACGTTGTAATCCAACGCCGCGTAGTAAGCGCACCGAAATAACGTTTTTAGATTGTGCTAAAGCACGGCGAATTCTTATCGGACCATTATATACAGCAGGGCTGTTTTTAGGGCGCCATGCTACGCCTTGGCTCTTATCCCATTGGTTTATAGGTGCATCGTTTAATATAGACGCAAGCGTGTAACCTTTTTCAAGTGCTGCTGAGTATATAAAAGGCTTTATATTAGAGCCAACTTGACGCTTAGCTTGTATCGCTCGGTTGTATTGACTTTGCTCAAAGCTGTAACCCCCTACAATAGCTTTTATTCTACCGTCTTGTGGATCGAGGGATACAATAGCGCTTGATGCTTCTGGTATTTGGCTTAATAAGTAGCTGTTATCTTCATTTTGACGTACCCATATTTGCATACCTGGCGTTAAAATATCAGTAGCTGCTTTTGGAGCAAAGCTTTGACGGTAGCGAGTAATATACTTACGCGCCCATTTTAAACTATCCCAACTGAGGGTTGTTTGCTCACCGTTTTTAAGTAGTACTGTAGCTGTTTTATTATTAACACTAAGTACTGCTGCAACTTTTAAAGTACCCAACTCATTTACGCTTTGTAATTTATTGAGTATTTGTTGCTCAGTTAAAGCAGGTTGTGTTTCAGGGTCCCATAAAACATCTGTTGGTCCTCTAAAACCATGGCGCATATCGTAATTATGTAAGTTGTTTACAAGTGCGTTTTGCGCTGCTTTTTGAACTTTAGACTCTACCGAGGTGAAAATTTTAAAACCTGAGTTGTAAGCTTTATCTATTCCATAACGCGAGACCATTTCAGCGCGCACCATTTCAGAAATATACGGGGCGTATAAATTTATTTCAGCACCATGAAAATAAGCGGTGATAGGTTGGCTCGTTGCTTCGTTATATTCTTCTTGAGTAATATAATTTTCAGTTAATAAACGCCCTAAAACAACATTTCGGCGTGCTTTTGCACGCGTTGGGTTACGAATTGGGTTTAAAGCTGAAGGGGCCTTCGGTAAACCTGCAATCATCGCCATTTGTGCAAGTGTTAAATCTTTTAACTCCTTACCGTAATAAACTTGTGCTGCAGCACCAATACCAAAAGCGCGATTACCTAATTCTATTTTATTAAGGTAAAGCTCTAAAATTTCGTCTTTTGTTAATACACCTTCAATATGTAGCGCTATAAATATTTCTTTAACTTTACGAATATATGCTTTTTCGCGAGTTAAAAAGAAATTACGAGCAAGCTGCATAGTAATAGTACTTGCGCCTTGTTTTTTCTCGCCGGTAGATATAAGAACAATAGCCGAACGTACAATACCTATAGGATCTATGCCTATATGATCGTAAAATCGATTATCTTCTGTCGCTAAAAATGCATTAATGAGGGTTTGAGGAATTTCATCAATAGTCACTGGAATACGACGCTTTTCACCAAATTGATTGATTAAAAGCCCATCTTTTGTGAATACTTGCATAGGAGTTTGTAATTGCACGTCTTTTAAAACTTGCACACTGGGGATATCAGGTTTAACGTAATAATAAAGACTGACCAAAGTGATCAGACCAATTAACACACAAATGATAAAAAATTGTAAAGTTCGTTTTAATAAAATCACTTATATTTCCCTAAATGGACTCCCAATTGCGAGTTTTGACTGCTAGTATATATTGATTAAAAAATGAATAATATTTTTTCAGATAAAAATTATAACTTGTTTATTATTAAAACAAAGGCCAAGTTGAAACATGCTAAGTCAACTATTTCAAAAACCGTCCCCGATGATGGTAGGAATTGATATTGGATCGCACTCTATCAAAGCGGTGCTTTTACGTGAAATTGAAACTGGATTTCGACTAGAAGCACTTGCAATTGAGCCGATGCCAAAAGGTGCGATGAGTGAGCGCACAATTCAAGATATTGAAGCAATTGGTAATGTAATTTCAAAATTAAGAAGAAAATTACCAAAATCGTTAAAATCTGCTGCGGTGGCTGTTTCTGGTCAAACAGTTATTACTAAAGTGATCTTCATGGATGTATCGTTAACTGATGCTGAACTTGAATCACAAATTGAAATTGAAGCCGATAGTTTAATCCCATACCCACTTGATGAGGTAAGCCTTGATTTTGAGAGGCTTTCGACGAATGAAGCAGATCCTAGTAAAATGAATGTTTTGCTTTCAGCTGCTCGTACTGAGAGTGTAGAAGCGCGTGTTGGCGCTTTAGAAGCTGCAAATTTAGAAGCTAAAATAGTCGATGTAGAAAGCTATGCATTAAGTCGTGCAATGGATGTTTACTATCAACAATTACCTAGCGATGCATTTAATAAATGTGTAGCGGTGGTTGATATTGGTGCAGTTTTAATGCTTGTAAGCGTAGTACAAGCAGGGGAAACAATCTATACCCGTGACCAGGTTTTTGGCGGCGATCAATATACAAATAGTATTGTCGCTTACTATAATAAAGGCTTTGACGAAGCCGAAATTGGTAAAACATCAGGTGATTTACCACCAAACTATACCTTTGAAGTATTGGCCCCTTTTCAAACCTCGTTACTTCAACAGGTGCGACGTGCAGTGCAAATGTTTTTAACAACCAGTGGTAAAGAACAAATTGACTATATTGTCTTAACGGGTGGGACATCGATGATAAAAGGTATTGACCGATTGCTCATCGAAGAACTCGGTATTCACTCTGTCGTTGCTGAGCCTTTTGAGAGTATGGAAATTTCCCCTAAAGTAGATCGTAATGTGATGCAGCGTCACAAAACTCAGTTTGCAATTGCGACTGGGTTGGCATTAAGGAGTTTTTCAACATGCCATATATAAATCTACTGCCTTGGCGCGAATTACAACGCGAAGAATCGAAAAAGAAATTTGTAACTATACTTGTTGGTGTCGTTATAATTTGTTTTGCGAGTATGTATTTATTGAGCTCTTTTTATGGTGCTTTAAAAGATGGGCAAAACTTAAAGAATAACTATTTAAGCTCAGAAATTAGCATGTTAGATAAAAAAATAAGTGAAATAAGAAGCTTAGATAAAAGAAAAGAAAACTTACAGCAGCGTATGAGGCTTATTGAAGAATTACAAAGTAGTCGTAACCTGGGTACGCAAATAATGGATGAAGTTGCCAAAATAGTGCCCGGTGGCGTTTATTTAACAAAACTCGAGCGCAGAGGCAGCCAAATACATGTATTGGGACGCAGTGAATCTAATAACCGTTTATCAACAATGCTGCGCCAAGTACAAGGCTCATATTTACTAGAGAATCCTTCAATGCAAGGCATTGTTGCAGGCGATCAATCTTCGCGTTTACTTAGTGATTTTAATATGGAATTTTATGTAAAACCATTTGATAAAATTGGTGAGGTTAGCGATGCGCCTTGATTTTAAAGCACTGAGTGAAATTGATTGGAATGAAATAGAGCTCGATAACATTGGCGATTGGCCTATTGCAGTTAAAGCAATTTGCTGTACGTTTGTTGCCGGACTTGTATTGTTTTTTAGTTACAGCCTATTAGTTTCTGATGAAATTGATAGTTACCATAGTGCGGTTGCTAAAGAAGTTGAATTACGTACTACTTATCGTACTAAGTATGCTGTAGCGAGTAGAATAGATGTTTATCGTCAACAAATGGTTGAAATGGAAGATAAGTTTTCACAGCTATTAAAACGTCTACCTACTTCAAACGAAACTCCTGGTTTACTTGATGATTTGTCGTATGTTGGGACAACGAGTGGCCTGACTTTTTTAAAAATAGGTTGGTTGCCAGAGGTTGAAAAAGAATTTTATACCGAGCTGCCGATTAAAATTGAAGTGATCGGTACCTATCATGAGTTTGGTGAGTTTGTAGGTAAAGTGGCTCAGTTACCACGAATTGTAAGCCTGCATGATTTTTCTATTTTATCATCGGGCGATAAACAGTTAACATTCAGTGTTGTTGCAAAAACATATCGTTATGAAGAAGGGGTTAAAAAATGAAACTCCTTCGCGTAGTACCTTTAGCAATAGCGTTTGTTTTAGCTGGTTGTAATGATGATACGTCTGAGCAAAAAGAATTCATTGATCAAGTTAAGGCAAGTACAACACCAAAGGTTGAATCAATTCCTGAACTGACAAAGTTTGAAATATTTGAGTACAGTGCTGGTCAGCTACGTAGCCCGTTTGTAGCGCCTCAGCCTGAGATTATTCAAAATAAACTAACGCAAGTAAAAAACTGTTTGCACCCAGATCAAGAGCGTCGCCGCGAACCGTTAGAGAAATACCCGCTAGATAATTTAGCAATGAAAGGCACAATTGGCTCTAGTGGACAAATATGGGCATTAATTACAGCAACAGATGACACTTTGCACCGCGTAACGGTAGGGAATTATCTTGGAAGTTATGATGGCAAAGTAAAAATAGTAAGCAACGACTATATAGAATTAGTGGAATTAATCCCTGATGGGTCTGGTTGTTGGAAAGAGCGCCTGACTAAATTAGAAATGTTAGAGGCGGCAACAGATGGCGCAAATTAATAATAAAAAAGGTAAAAATAGCATGTATAAGGACGTACTTTGGCTTCATCGTATTTCACGAGTATTATTGGTTGCTGTTGCTTTAGTCACTGTAAATACAGCCATTGCAGGGCCATTACTATATGATGTTCGTTATAACCCATTACTTAAAGGCGAGACTGAATTACAGCTTGTTTTTGATGAAGAGTTAACGCTTGAGCCAAAAGTTCAGGTGTTTAATAGCCCAGCCAGAATCGAAATGTTTTTTGATACTGCAGAGTTAGAGGTTGGTTTAAATGATGTTGCAGTTAATCAAGCTGGGATTAGCAATGTAACTAATGTTCTAACTGATAGTGGTTTAAAAGTAACAGTAAACCTAGATAGATTAAAAATTTATGAAACCGAAGTTCATAATAATTTAGTATCAATACGCGTATCGGACAACCCACTTACAGAATCTGAAAACGAAGATGTAGTGATGGATTCAGGTGATGTAAGTGGAAATTATATTAATCGTATTCAGTCAATTGATTTCAGACGTGGTGAAAAGGGCGAAGCTAAAGTACTCGTATTTTTACAAGACACTCAAGCTGCAATTGAAGTACATGAGAGCGGCGGAAAAATTTATGCAGACTTCCATCATACTGATATTTTAGATGACTTACTTTATGAGCTGGATGTATTAGATTTTGGTACTGTTGTAAGTAATATTGAGACTTTTAAAGAAGATGGATTAAGTCGTGTTGTTATTGAGCCAAACGCTCAGTTTACATTTACGTACCAGCAAATAGATAATATTTTAACGCTGACGGTAGAAAAAGATGAAACGCAAAACGCCTATTTAGACGGTGGCGTTGAGTACCAAGGTCGCCCTATGACCTTAAATTTTCAAGATATCTCTGTGCGTGCAGCACTACAAATTATTGCGGGTTATAACGATTTTAACTTAGTAACCAGTGATTCAGTGACAGGTAATATAACACTGCGCTTAGATGGCGTACCGTGGGATCAAGCGCTTGACGTAGTATTGCGTATTAAAGGGCTAGACAAACGAATGGATGGCTCTATTTTAATGGTAGCGCCTGCAGAGGAGCTTGCGGCACGTGAAGCTAAGGATTTAAAAGCTAAACAGCAAGTTGAAGACTTAGAACCACTCTATAGTGAATACATTCGATTAAACTATGCTAAAGCCGAAAATTTTGCTGACTTATTAAAAACAGATAGGAACAGTATTATAACTGCCCGTGGTAGTGTATCGGTTGATCAGCGTACAAATACTTTATTAGTGAAAGATACTGTTAAGAGTATAGAAAACATTCGCCGGATGATAGAAACGCTTGATATTCCAGTGCAGCAGGTTGTAATCGAATCTCGAATGGTAACTGTGCGCGATAACGTTACTGAAGACTTAGGCGTACGCTGGGGCTTTAGTGATCAAGGCAGTAGTGTTGGTATTTCTGGCTCCCTTGAAGGCGCTGAAGGTATTTATAATGCGACATCAACTTCAAATGCGCCAAGTATTTCAGATCGATTAAATGTAAATTTACCAATTTCTAATCCTGCGGCCAGTATTGGTTTGCACATAGCAAAATTGGCTAACGGTACATTAATTGATTTAGAGCTAAGTGCGCTTGAAGAAGAGAATAAAGGCGAAATTATTGCTAGCCCGCGTATCATAGCGGCTAATCAGCAAAAAGCGCGAATAGAGCAAGGTACTGAAATCCCTTACACTGAGTCAGCTTCAAGTGGTGCTACTACTGTAAGCTTTAAAAAAGCGGTACTAAGCTTAGAAGTAACCCCTCATATCACACCTGATAATAAAGTAATTCTAGACTTAATTATTACTCAAGACACACGTGGTGATACTGTACAAACGGGAACAGGTGAAGCAGTGTCAATTGATACCCAAGAGATTCAAACTCAAGTGTTAGTTGAGAATGGACAAACCGTAGTACTCGGTGGTATTTTCCAGCAGCAGATCATTAATACTACGAGTAAAGTGCCAATTTTAGGTGACATTCCTTACGTAGGAAGACTATTTAAAACCACAAGTGAGTTTAATGAAAAGCGTGAATTACTTATTTTTGTGACACCAAAAATACAAATTGATTAAAATACAGTGGTTTTATGTTAACCAACGGGTGATTATTTAGATTAATTGCTCGTTATATGGCTTTTTATGCTAATTGACTTGAAATACCCCCGCAATTACTGAGATAATCCCCTCCTTAATTTTGGGGCCAGGTCGTTAGGCGGGGTTTTATTTCAAATTTTAGAGTTTGTTTGTACTAAAAGATATGGCTGAGAAACGTAATATATTTCTAGTTGGCCCCATGGGGGCTGGCAAAAGCACGATTGGTCGTCACATCGCTGACCAATTACACCTTGAATTTGTTGATTCTGATCAAGAAATCGAACGCCGCACAGGTGCAGATATTGCATGGGTATTCGATCTTGAAGGTGAAGAAGGCTTTAGACTTCGAGAAGAGTCTGTTATTGGCGATTTAACCGAGATGCAAGGTATTGTACTTGCTACCGGTGGTGGTTCAGTAATGAGCAAAGAAGTTCGAAACAAGCTTTCGGCTCGAGGTATCGTTGTATACCTAGAGACACCTATAGAGAAGCAAGTTGCACGCACGCAACGCGACAAGCGTCGCCCATTACTGCAAACTGAAGAAGCACCTCGTAACGTACTAGAGCGCTTAGCAGAAGAACGCGAGCCACTATACAAAGAAGTTGCTGATTTTGTTGTACGTACCGATGAGCAAAGCGCTAAAGTTGTTGCTAACCAAATCATCGAGAAATTAGATTTTTAAAAACCAATAATAAAGGAATAGCCAAGCATGCTTAAATTAACTGTTAATTTGGACGAGCGAAGTTATCCTATTTATATTGGGCAATCTGCACTTCAAGATAATGGCCGCCTGGTTCACCACATTGGTGATTGTCGGCCTATCATCATTACTAATGACACAATAGCGCCTTTATATTTGCAAAGGTTACTTGATTCATTAGCTGATCTAAATCCGCTATCTTTTATTATTCCTGACGGTGAGCAATATAAATCACTAGAATGGTTTGAAAAAATATCAGCATTTTTACTACAAAATAACTGTGGCCGAGATACGTGTTTAATTGCGTTAGGTGGCGGTGTTGTAGGTGACCTAACTGGTTTTGTAGCGGCTTGTTATCAGCGCGGCGTACCGTTTATTCAAATACCAACGACAGTGCTTTCACAGGTTGATTCATCGGTAGGTGGAAAAACGGCAGTAAATCATCCGTTAGGTAAAAATATGATAGGGGCATTTTATCAGCCTCAAGCGGTTTTTATTGATACGCAAACATTACACACTCTACCTGCACGAGAGTTTGCAGCAGGTATGGCTGAGGTAATTAAGTATGGTCTGATTTACGATACCGAATTATTTGCCTATTTAGAGCGAAATGTGACTAATTTACAGCAACTAGATGAAGCATGCTTACAGCATATCATTTTTAGATGTTGTGAAATAAAAGCGCTTATAGTTGCTCAAGATGAAAAAGAACATGGCTTACGGGCTTTGTTAAACTTAGGCCATACATTTGCCCATGCAATTGAGGCACAGATGGGTTATGGCGTTTGGTTACACGGCGAAGCTGTTGCAACAGGAATGGTATTAGCAGCTAAACTTGCCAAGACACGCCAAGATTTAAGCGCAAGCGAAGTTGATAGAATTATTAAGCTGCTTGAGCAATATAATTTACCAACAGAAATTCCAAAGCAAATGACTAGCGAGCAGTTTTTAACGCATATGCGTAAAGACAAAAAGAATAAAAAAGGCACTATCCGCTTTATTCTACCTACCCAATTTGGCCAGTGTGCATTAGTTGATAATGTATCTGATGATCAAGTTAGAGACTTAATCGAGCAGTAAATGCAGTCACAAATTTTACCAAGCCGTGCGGCTTTGGTGGATAGAATCGCACTGCAATTTGAGTATGGGCAAAATTTAATTGTTTTACTTGGCACTTCTGGGCTAGGTAAAAGTTATATGCTCGAAACCTTCATTACAGATAAATACAACGACTTTAATAAAGCCTTCGTGCAAGTAAGTGCACAAATGACTGATGCTCAGCTAATGAGTGAGTTATTAGAGCAAAGCTTTAACTCTCCCCTGATTGATCATAACTTAAGTTTACCTGAAAACTATTACCAATTACTGCAGCAGCAACCATGCGGGCCATGTTTATGGGTACTTGATGGCGGTAGGCAATTATCTGATGAGATGTTAATTGAGCTTGAGTTACTTTCTAAAAACAGCCCAAATACGCTATATATTATAATAGCTTCACAGTCTAAACTGGCTTTAAATAACGCTGTTGAAATTTATTTGGAGCCACTAACGCTTCGAGAAAGCAAGATGTTATTGCAGTGGTACTTTACAGACCTACCCTATGATGAAGACCCTGTATTTAGTACTTTTTTAGCTGAGGCTCATGGTAATCCAAGCTTATTGCTTGCTTGGCAACCTAGTGAGCACATAGCCGATATTATTGTTAAAGACAAAGTGTCTTGGCGATTACACTTATTGATTTTGATGTTGCTGATTATGCTTTTAATTATTGGTCTGCTTTATAAGTCGGATATGACGCAGTGGTGGCAACAGTATTATCAGCAAGAAGAAACACAAGTAATAAATACAGCAATATCTATAGAGCAAGTAAGTGAGCCGGCTATAAAGAAAAATGACTCAATAATTAACTTAAATGAACTTGAAGTAGTTGAGCCGGATATTAAGCCAGAGCGTGTACACATTAATGATGTACCTGCCATCATGCAAAGCCTTACCGAACCTGGCAACACAGTTAACGTATTAGACAATGATGTTGATGATAGTGCTAATAATAAAAGCAGTGTATCAAGTGACGTTAAATCTGAAGCTCTAAAAGTAAATACAGCAGAGCAAACCCAGAGTAGCCAAAATAATATATGGTACATGCAGCAAATAGATACAAATAGTGTTATTCAATTATTAGCCGTAACTCAGCAGGAGGTTAGCGATAATTTTATTGCTCAATTCAATCTACAGCAGCAAACTCATACTTACCAAACAAAGCGAAATAATAAAATATGGTGGGTTGTTACATTTGGCAGTTTTGAAAGTATAAACGAAGCAAAATCAGCAATGGATACTTTATCTGCTGAGGTTAGAAAAAATAAACCTTTCTATAAAAAAATTAGTAAAATAAAGCAAGAAATAGCACTCGTTGATCAGTAAAACACACTGCTTTAGTGTAAAATCGCGCAACACCAGATTGAAGTAAAGAGCCAATGCAGCAAAAGAGTAGAGCCTTCCTTAAATGGGCCGGCGGAAAATACAGCCTAGTTGAAAATATTAATGCGCGATTAAACCAAGCTAGCAAGCACGCTGATACGTTGGTTGAACCTTTTGTTGGTGCAGGCTCTGTGTTTTTAAATAGTGACTTTAAACACTATATTCTCAACGATATAAATGCAGACTTAATTAACTTATACAAAGAGCTGAAAAGCTCTCCAGATGAGCTGATTAGTGACGCTAAAAAGTTATTTGTAGATTTGAATAATCACGCAGATGCTTATTACGAATATCGTGTGCAGTTTAATCAAAGTCGTGATGTATATGAACGTTCAATATTGTTTTTATACATGAACCGCCATGGTTACAACGGACTCTGTAGGTATAATTTAAAAGGTATTTTTAATGTGCCTTTTGGTAAATATAAAAAGCCTTACTTTCCTGAAAAAGAAATGTATTTTTTTGCTGAAAAAGCACAAAAAGCAACCTTTACCTGTTTAGATTACGATGACGTTTTTAAGTTAGTGCCTAACAATGCAGTTATTTATTGCGACCCACCTTATGTACCATTAAGTAAAACCGCTTCTTTTACGTCTTACGCTAAAGGGGGGTTTAATTTAGATGATCAGGCTAATTTGGCTAATCTGGCTGAGAAGGCTGCCTTTGAAAATGATACACCAGTGCTTATCTCAAATCACGATACCGTATGGACTCGAAAAATTTATAGCCAAGCATCACTTGACCAAATTCAAGTAAAGCGCACTATTAGCCCCAAAGGTGGCTCTAGAAATAAAGTTGACGAGTTGATGGCTATGTATTTAGCACCCAAGCAACCACAGCGTAAATTGCGATAACAAAAGCAATAAATAGTACAATCGCAATTAGGATGATAGAGATAGGAGAGTGTTGTTTAAAATCGACTTGGCGTTTATTTTCAGATTGAACACCAAAAAATGCTGCTAGCACACTTTGCAACGCACTAAAAAATTGCAGCATTATTTAAAATAAAGGTTTTAAAGATGGAGTGTTTTTAGAATCATCAGGGCTAGTAAGTAGCTCTAGTAAATCGAGGTAATGAAACTGAGCACTACGGCTATCGCCAGTTAACCACGAAAACCACGATGACTCTTCTTCAGCTTTAATACACGTGATTGTAGTTAATGTGTTTTGAGCACTTACCACTTGTGTATTATGACAATTACCCACTGAGCTTAATTCTTGCTCAGAGCTTGAATCAAAGCTAAGCGCCCCGATAAGCAGTAATGCCGACGCAATTAATATCCCAGTTTTAAAAGCACGCATGATGAAATCCAATAATTTGTTACTTTTTTAATCATAGCAAATATTGATTAAATATCAAACTTAAAGTTACCTGAAATAGGGGCTATTACCACGGCAAGATCATTATAAATTGAACTTATAGAGCAAGTAGTGATCAGATCAAGGCATAATAATTACTTGGTCGCATAAATATGAGCACTACTTTTCTGAAACATTTTAATTCAATTACAGATCCTC
>NZ_JASDCB010000035.1:0-40857 GCF_030408135.1 Pseudoalteromonas sp. APC 3691
TTTGAGGAGCTTGGTTTATATCCAATAGAAAAAGTGAATACGGGATGGCTTGCTTTATCAGCGTTTAGGAAATAAGTTGATAAAATGTGAAGGGTACAGGAGCCGTATACGAGGTCCGTACGTACGGTTCTGTGAGAGGGATGAGGCATAAGCCTCACCCTACTCGATGCTCAAAAATAACGCTATACTAATACCTCCTCTTCAACTGGGCGGTACTTATACATGCAACAAATTGAAATATTTGATATTCCAAGCCCTTGCAAAAGTATTTGCTTAGTTAATAACAGAGGGTATTGCAAAGGGTGTTATCGTAGTCGGGATGAACGCTTTTCGTGGAATACCTTATCGAACGACCAAAAAAAGAAGGTGCTTAGTTTGTGCCAGCAGCGCTACAAGCGCTACCTACAAAAAAAACAGCAAAATGCAGTGCCAAGCACGCAGGCGCAGCAGCAAGGGTTCGACTTTTAAAAGCTCAATCCATATTTGGCTCTTAGTGCGTACACAGTGCCATTGTTAGTTAAGTTAATTAATGACATTTTAAGCTTTTCTACTAAGTTTTTATTACGCTTATTTAAATAATGATAAAGCGGATGAGTACTCAATACTTCTTTTACAAAACAGCCTTGAGGTGACGGGAGATCATTGTTTTGCATTATAAAGTTAATCATTAAAGCCCCTTGTACTTTCTGCTGAGCAAGCAAATTGAGTTGGGTATTAATACTTTTAACTTTAATAATATTTCCTGCAAACTGTGTGTTTGCTAAATAATGTTCTTGCACAGGGTAACCGTCAATAATTGCGACACTATCGAGCTGCTCTAAACGGCTAGGCAAACAGTTTTTATATAATACTAAGTCAAACTTAAATAGCTCATAATCAACTCTAATTAAGTTTTCGTAATTTTCTTCAATGCTTGCGTCTCTCCCTAACTGCCCATCAAGTACGCCATTATTTGCAGCGAGCAAAGCATTTTGATGGTTAAAATCGATTATATTTATTTTAAAACCTATATCTGCGTATGCTAATTTTAAAAGCTCTAAGGCATAATCAGCTTGAGGTGTGCTTTGCGGACGGTTAAAAGTAAGGTTGTATTGATGGCTAAAACAAGGTGCAATAAAAAATAAATTTACCAATAATAACAAGATACTAAAACGTCTGTTCATTATCGGTTCCAATTACTACAGAAATAAATAAAATAAGATGCGTATAATAACAAGTAGATTACCTCTTGCCCAGTTTAGAGGGGGAATCAAATAATCTTAAAAACGAATGAGGAAGTATTGTGAGTTTTAATTTATGTCTATTACCACGTGAAGAAAAATATCAAATTCAGTTAGATTATGAAGCGTCTTTTTGGGCGTATCAAATTAAGCGTAACAAAAAAACGAGAGAGCAAGTTTACAGCACAATCCATAGCCGCCCAATGGCAGAGCAAATGGTCTTGAAACAAAAATTTGAACAGTATTTAGCGCTAATGCTTAGCTAAATATCGATATAAAAATGTATAAAGTTGAAGTGTTAAATGAACTAAAAACCCCACTTGTGAATAAATTTTACAAAAAGCACAGCGTAAGAGGGCGTGCTAATAAACAGGATAAGGTATGGGTTACTTACTATAATAATGAAATAGTGGCAGCATGTAGATTACAAGATAAAACAGAGTTTTTATTTTTATCTACCATGTTTGTTGCGCTGGAACATCGCGGTAAAGGGATTGCAAAACAATTGCTTTCAACACTCTTAAAGTCGCAAAATAGAGAGATAAAGACCTTCGCATATGAAAACGTAGCTGATTTATATTGTGCTATTGGTTTTAACCAGGTGTTAACATATACTCTTGCTTTACAAGTACTTTTTGATACTTACAAACATCGAAATATAGTCGCTCTAGAGTACCCATAATAATAAATAATAATATGGAATAAGCATGAGTAAATGCGTTAATGGGATAATTAGTTGCTTTGTAGTTTTAATAACTATTCTAAGTTGCCAAGTAGAGGCACAAGTAAAACGTTTATCTCCAAGCGAAGGTTTATCACAAAGCTACGTTAATACTATGCTTATAGACACTAACGGTTACCTGTGGCTTTCGACTGAGGCCGGGCTCAATCGTTATGATGGCTATCAAGTTATTCCAATAAATGGACCTAATGGTGAATTAGAAGAGGCGATCATCGATCGTATTTACCAAGACCCTCAAGGGCACATTTGGATTGCCTCGTTACTCGCAGGCCTATTTAGATACGACCCCGTAACAGATTCATATCAGCAATTTCTAGAAAAACCAACCAGTGAAGAAGAGATTATCAATCAGTCTGTTTTTAGTATGGTGGCCGTTGATAAAAAAACGCTTTGGATTGGGCGAGGTCGCGATTTTGCAAAGCTTGATATCGCAACCGGAAAAATAACAACTATTTTTGAGCTGCCTGCTAAATATAAAAATACTCTTGTGAGAAAGCTGTTTGCTTACAATGGTTATATATTTATAGGTACAAGCCATGGCGCATACGTATTTGATATTGCCACAGAGCAAGTTAGACCTCTACAGCATTTAAAAGGTGAAGCTGAACATATTTACCAAAATAATGTTAAGTCGTTCGCATTAGGTGAAAATAAACAGTTGTTAGTAGGGGCGGTACAAGGCTTATACGAAGTTGATATTAGTAACTTATCAAAAATGTTTGAACGCCCAGATTTACCTTTTAAAAGTAAAGTATTACTAAGTGACTTAAATGTTTGGAGCATAGTAAACGAACACGGAACAATAGATTTAGCTACCGACAAAGGCTTGTTTAAATTTGATTTAAACACAAAAGAGATGATTAAAAATACTCGAATAGCCCAAAGTAAGTACACACTTGCCGATACCAGTATTATTGATATGGCTAAAGATAAATCGGGTGGTACATGGGTTGCGACTAAGACTGATGGAGCGTTTTATTTATCTCACGACAGCTATCATTTTAATAATGTCGATGGCACTTTGCTCGGGGGGGATGGTTTATCACATCACTCTATCTGGGGGATTACCGAATATAAAGATAAGCTTTGGCTTGCAACGCATAACGGTATTACCGAGGTTGATTTAAAAACAAATATTGGTAAAGCTTATTTAAAAGACTACAAAGTCGACTTACTCAACACTGAGTTTACCGTATATGAAATAACGCCCTATAAAGATAATTTATGGCTTTATACAAACCGTGGTTTATTTATTTTTGACCCTGTAACGCATCAAGTTAGCGAACCTAAAGTGCATAACCCTGCTAATCAAGAGTTGATTACTGGTAGAGTGCATGGCGTTACACTAATGCCAAATGGAGATCTATACTTTGTACACTCAGATCATGGGGTATTTATATACAATATAGATTCTCAAGTAATAACGCGTTTGGGTGGCCAGTTTGATCAATTTGAACCCTTTTTAGCTCATGGCTTTTTACCCGCGTTGAGTAATAAGCCAGACTCGCCACTATTTTTTAATGCTGGAATTTTATATCAAGTAAACCCAACTGATTTAGCACTTAAAATGATTTACAAAGTGCCAAAGCAGCATGAAAACGTAGCCATTAGCGTGCTTTCTTATTTAATAGATAACAACAATATATTGTGGATATCACTTTCTAATTTTGGCTTGATAGGCCTTGACGCGTCTACTTATCAATTAGTACATACAATCGATCTAGAGAAGAATAAATTAGGCACATTGCTTTACGATATGGTGCTAGATGATGATGGCATGATCTGGATGAGTAGCCATAAAGGCATTTGGCGATTAAACCCAGAAACACTTCATTTTCAACAATTTTCTACATCTGAAGGGCTACTCTCTGCTGAGTTTAATAGTAACGCCATGGCACAGCTTAAAGATGGCCATATTGCGTATGGTAGCTTAAAAGGTTTTACTTATTTTCACCCAATGGAAAACCAAAATTACCAGTCACTTATTGATCACGTAAATATTACGCGAGTTGATTTAATGTCACGAGATCTATCGCTTGATTTAAAACATCCTCTTAACGAGGTTGTGTTAAACCATGATGATATTGGGCTTGAAGTGGCATTTTCGGCTATGGCATTTAGTAATCAAGAACGCATTATTTATGAGTATCAACTCGATAACGGACAAAAAAGTTATACTCGAAATAACAACCGCGTATTGTTTCCAAAATTGAATCCAGGTAATTACCAATTAAAAGTTTGGGCTAAAGACCCCCTGACTGGCGAATATACCTCGCCTGCTATTTTAAAAATAAAAGTAAAGTATCCGCTTTGGCGTGCACCTTATTTTATGGTGCTTTACGCCATGCTGTTTATTGGTTTTGTTGCTATGTGGGTTATGCGCCGTAATAAAATTCAGCGTATTTTATTGGCAGCAAATAAAGAAAGTAAAGAAAGCGAAGCGCGTTTAAAATTAGCACTTGAAGGCAGCGAATCGGGTGTCTGGGATTGGGAGTCGAGCAACCCAAGCATTTACCAACCCCGCTTAGCGAGTGAGTTAAGCTATGAAAATGAAACCGTAAGCCTTGATGAATATTTATCTAAAATTCATCCGCAGGACAAACAGCTATTTCGCTTAGAGTGGCTTGAATTTTTATCTACCGATAAAGGCTACTTTAATTGTACCTACCGCCTGCGCCATGCAAAAGGCTATTGGCGCTGGTATAAGGACTTTGGAAAAGTAGTTGAGTGGGATGATAAAACTCCACAAAAAGTAGCGGGTACTTATACAAATATGACCCGTGAGATGGTGTTTGAAGAACACGCTTTACTATTTACGGCAGCATTTGAGCAAACACGTGATTGGGTGTTTATACTCGATAAAAACTTAAATATTCGGGCTTCTAATAAATCACTGCAAACCGCCTTTAACTTCACCGCTGAGTCGTTATCTAGCCGGACTTTAAATTTAGGTATATCGCGCAGCAATCGTTTTGATTATTTACGCATTATGCAAAAGCTATCTGTTGGGGAGCATTTTTCGTGCGAAGACAGTGTGGTTTTAGCTAATGGTGAATCGCGTCATGTACTTGTGAAAATAAGTGCAGTGGCCGATAACGAGCAGCGCCTTAATAGTTATGTCATTATTTTAACCGATATAAACGCACAAAAATCAGCTGAAAACGAGCTGCACCTATTGGCCAACTACGATGCCTTAACTGGGCTGCCAAATCGTACATTATTTAATGACCGCGTTGAACACGCCCTTGAACAAGCAAAACTGCATGGATGCAAAGTGGCTTTGTTACATATCAATATTAAACGTTTTAAATACTTTAATGACTCATTAGGGCACGAAGCGGCTGATGAGCTAATTAAAGAAGTTGCTGAGCGCTTAAAGTGCTCTTTGCGACCATCGGATAGTGTTGCGCGATTTGGTGGCGATGAGTTTGTCGTGTTAGTAGAAGATATTCATCAGATAGAGCAAGTACTTATAATATGTACTAAGTTGATGGATTGCGTGAATCAAAATATTGCGATTAATGGTCAAGTTGTAAACGTTAATTTAAGTATTGGTGTGTCGATATCGCCAGATGACGCAGAGCAAGGCCCCGCACTTTTAAAAGCTGCGAGCATAGCGTTATATCATGCAAAAGACTCTTTAGAAGGGCGCTACCAGTTTTATAAGCAAGAGATGAACCAGCATGTTCAAAGAGCGCTGCATCTTGAATCTCAGCTTACTAGAGCGTATCGAGAAGAAGAGTTTTGTAATTACTATCAGCCTATTATTAATGCTAAGAGCCAAAAAACAGAAGGCTTTGAAGTGCTGCTGCGTTGGCCTGAGAATAAGCTTGTGCAAACTCAAGAGTTTTCTTTAGCAGCAGAGGGTATTGGCTTAATTACAAAAATTATGCTGCAAACATTTGCGCGTGCTTTACTAGAGCTAAAAGAGTGGCGAAAAGCCTCGCCTCACTTGTATCTTTCTATTAATTTATCGGCGCTCGATTTTGAATTCGAAGATTTAGTACCCGAGATTAGAAATGCGCTAAATCATGCGCAGGTATCATCAGAAGCCATTGTTTTTGAAATAACAGAATCTGTACTTATGCGCGACTCTCATCAAGCTCTGCAAAGCATGGAGCAACTTAAAAAGCTAGGTTGCAAGCTCTACATGGATGACTTTGGTACGGGGTACGCACCGCTCACTTATTTAAAGCGCTTTCCGATTGATGTATTAAAAATTGATAGGAGCTTTGTAGAAGATATTGGGATTGATTCTGACGACGAAGCCATTATTCAGTCAACCCTTGCATTGGCCCACAGCTTAGGAAAAGAGTGTGTTGCGGAGGGTGTAGAAAGCTCGCATCAACTTACCTTTTTAAAGGCTCGAGGATGCAAGCATTTCCAAGGGTATTTGTTTAGTAAACCGGTACCAAATAACGAAGTGCTGGCACTTATTAATCGCGATTGGAGCGATATTTTCAATCAATAATAGCGATAGAAAATTAAGGGCGTTTACCACAATGGCGACAATAAATATGACTATTGTGCTGATTGAGTTGGGTCTTAATCGCTTTATTGGCCTCAAGTTTACTTAGCCCTAATTTGTAGCGTAGATCTTCTAAGTGTTCGTGTTGGGCTTGGTTAAGTGTGCCATCTTGAATTTGTTCATGCACTGCATCCTCAAAAAATTGGCGGCGCTTACGTATTTGTTCTGAAAAGCTAGACGCCAATAACCCTGTAGGAATTGCGACCATGCCCATGCTTAGCAATGTGATCACACCGCCAAAAAATTTCCCCATTGCCGTTATAGGCACTACATCCCCATAGCCCACGGTAGTTAGCGTTGCCATTGCCCACCACATAGCCGCAGGAATAGAGCCAAAAGTATCTGGCTGTATATCGTGCTCAATTAAATAAATTCCACATGAAGCTAAAATGAGCACTACGGCCATAATAAAAAATGCCGCTAAGAGTGAGCTACCTTCATCCATAAATGCTTGTAACAATAACTGCATTGCACGGGAATAACGAGTAAGTTTAAAGACGCGCAATAATCTAAGTACGCGTAAAAAACGTAAATCGAGCGGAAATAAAAACATCATTAAGCTAGGTAAAATAGCGATTAAATCGATAAGTGCCAGTGGCGATAAAAAATATTTTAATCTGCGTTTACTGTTCGACCCTTCAATTGCCATATATTTTGTTTTATCTACACAGGCCCAAAGCCTTGCTAAGTATTCAATAGCAAAAATAGCGACCGATACAATTTCTAAAACTAAGAATTCGTTGTAATACTGCTCTGCCACACTTGGGATTGACTCAATAACAATGGCTACAACGTTAATCATTATTATGCTAATGAGCGCAATATCAAGAATATGCCCTGAGCGTTGATATTGACCTGTACCTTCAAACAGGCAAGCCATTTTTTGGCGTAACGTTTGCGGTTCATTCATTATTTAAGTTTAAGTACCATGTTAATACTGCCTTCTTCAAAGTCGCGACTAATTTTAAAACCTAGCTTACGGGCAAGTTCGATCATCCCTGTATTCTCTGGTAAGGTTATGCCTTCAATCGACTCCACACCTTGACGTTTACAGTGATTAATTGCAGCGCTCATTAGTATACGACCAAGCCCTAAGCCTTGGCAGTCTGAGCGTACTACAATAGCAAACTCAGCATTTAAGTTATCGGGGTCCATAATGACGCGAGACACACCCAGTGTACGGGTTTTACCTTCAAAGCGTTGGCACACAATAAACGCCATTTCACGGTCGTAATCAATTTGCGTCATTTTAGCGAGTTGATCGTGGTTAAACTGTGGAAGCTCGCCAAAAAAGCGTTTATATCTGTCTTCTTTGTTAAGTGACTCGTCAAATACTTTATGAGCTTGTTCATCTTCTGGTTTTATAGGCCTAAGCGTAGCTTGGGTGCCGTTTTTAAGTGTTACCACTTCAACAAGTTCAATAGGGTAGGGACGAATAGATAAGCGCTTACGATTGCTCTGAGCTTGATAGCGGTTAAGTGTCATGGTGGCATCGAGCACTAAAAACTGCCCATTGCTGGCAAGTATAGGATTTAGTTCCATTGAGCTTATATCGGGTTGATCAATAACTAACTGAGAAATACGCGTTAGCAGTGCACATAAACGATACTTATCAACTTTCTCGGGGAGTATGCGCTCCTTTAATACGCCTTTGTCGTGCGCTGCGGCAATTAAATACTTTGCTAAGTTCATATTCAGTGGAGGTAGCGCAACGGCGGCTTGTGCATATTCAAGCCCGGTACCTGCTTCACCCAATAATATAACTGGGCCAAAATTAGGCTCTGTTTTAATCGCAATTCTCAGCTCATTTGCGCCTGCTCGTGGCGCCATTTTTTGTAATGAGAACCCTTCAATAACAGCATCTGGATAAGTGTTTTTAATACGGATGAGCATTGCAAAAGCGGTTTGCTCAACCTCGTTAGCATCATTTAGGTTAAGTACAACACCACCTACTTCAGATTTTGAGGCAATACTTGGGCTAATGAGCTTTAACGCGACTGGAAAACCCAGCTCTATGGCTTGCTCTCTCGCTTCTGTTGGTGTGTAGGCAACCTCAGTTTGAATACATTTAATACCGTAATGGTTTAATACTTGGCTTGCCTGATGGGTAGGTAAGTAGCTTTGTCCTTCATCTAAAAATTCATTAATAAGTGCTTTAGCTGGCACTTTATTTATTTTTGCGTCATCAGTATTCGACTCAGGTGTTTGCGTTAAATGCTTTTGGTTACGCCGATACGTTACCAAGTGCATAAATGCGCCAACAGCGCCTTCGGGCGTACGGTAAGTCGGTATAGCATTATTAGAGCATACTTTTCTTGCAGCATAAGATGCATCCTCCCCCATAAAGTTAGTTATAACGTAAGGGCGCGCCATTTTGGGTAATGTTTGCAAGGTTTCTACAATAACGTTGGCGTAGTCTTCGCTGAGTGCAAGTGCTGATGGGGTATGAATTATGAGTAAATTTTTAACTTCTTTAGCGTGTAATAAAATCTCCAGTGCTTGTTTGTACCGAGCAGGAGCTGAGTCGCCAAATATATCCACAGGGTTTGAGGTGGTTTCTGATTGTGGAATTACTTTATTTAGCGCATTTCGAGTTTCAATGCTTAGCTCTGCTAGCTTTCCTGAATTTTGAATAAGCTCATCAACGGCCATAACTCCCGGCCCGCCACCATTAGTTAAAATAGTCAGCTGCTCTACTTTTAATAATTTTGGATGCATGGCAAGTGTTTGTGTCGCTGCAAATAGCTCCCGTAAATCATTTACGCGCAGCATACCTGCACGTTGAAATAACGCATCGTAAACAGCATCAGAGCTTTGCTTACCGCCGGTGTGAATTTCGGCTGCAAGTGCACCCGCACTTGTTTTACCTGTTTTAATCGCAATTACAGGCTTACTAAAAGCCGCAGCTCTTGCTGCTGATATAAAACCACGAATATCCTCAATGTTATCAATGTAGAGTAAAATAGCTTTGGTTTTAGCATCACGACCTAAAAAGTCGAGTAGTTCATTAAAGTTAATATCAAGGCAGTCACCTACCGATACAAAATATGAAAAGCCAATTTCTTTGTTTTTAGCCCAATCTAAAATGGTTGAGCATACTGCTGCTGATTGCGATACAAATGCAATTTTACCTGGGCTTGCCACAGTATGTGAAAAGCTCGCATTTAAACCAATATGAGGGATCAGCAAGCCTAAACAATTTGGCCCAAGCAAAGTAACTTGCTTGGCTTGAGCGCATGCTTTGAGCGCGCTTTTTTGCTCTCCAGAAAGCCCATCAGCAATAACAATAGCGGTTTTACAGCCAAGCTCTCCAAGCTGCTCAATAATATCAATTAAGGTGTTTTTGTTAGTACAAATAACAGCAAGGTCGGGTACTTTTGGTAAGTCAGCAATAGAAGGGTAAGCAAGTACGCCATGTACTGCGCTATGGCTTGGAGTAACAGGCATTATCGGCCCTTTAAAGCCACCTTGAAGTAAGTTGCGCATAACCACAAAACCAGCCCGAGTTGATATGTTAGAGGCGCCAATAACGGCCACTGAGCTTGGGTTAAAAAATTGGGTTATACGCTTAAGGCTCATGGTTTTTCCTAGGCTGATTAAATTTTGCGTTATTTATAGTTTCAATGTACCCTGTTTACTGTGTTATTTCGAGCGTCTCGATGCTTATTATTGATATCAATCAAGGAGATTATTGTGAATAAAACCCCCGGTTTTTACATTGTTATAGCGGCTATTTGTTTAAGTATAGGCTTAATTAGCTTAGGGTTTATTTTAAAAAGTACCGCTTTGAGTGTAAAAGAGATGGAACGTACTGTGCAGGTTAAGGGGTTGGCCGAGCGAGAAGTAATAGCCGATACAGTAATTTGGCCTCTGCAATTTAGTGATGCCGACAATAATCTTGAAAAATTAGTCAGCCGAGTTGAGAAAAAAAATGATGCTGTAACTGCTTTTTTAAAACTGCATGGTTTTGACGACGATGAAATAACAATAGGCAGCCAGTCAGTTATTGATAAGCAAGCACGTGAATACAGTAATGAAAATCAACAATTTAGATACATAGTGCGCTCAAATATTATTGTTTATTCTGCTGCGCCAGATAAAGTGCAAAACGCGCTGAGTAAAGTAAGCCAGCTTGCTAAACAAGATATCGCAATAGTGCAAGATAGCTACGAAACAAAAGTTGAATACATCTTTACTGGCCTCAATGATGTAAAGCCTGCGATGGTGCAAGAAGCAACTGAAAAAGCGCGTGAAGTCGCTAATAAATTTGCTAAAGACTCTAATTCAAAATTAGGCAAAATAAAAACAGCTCGCCAAGGGCAATTTAGTATCAGTAATCGAGATTCAAACACACCGCAAATAAAAAATATAAGAGTGGTAACCAGTGTTGAATATTACTTAAATGACTAGGGCCTGTTGACCTTTCAGAATTAAAATTTGTTCAATCTAGGTGCGATTTAATCGCAGCGTGAGGTTTGTAACCTAGCGGGCTAAGTAAAAACCGAGCTAAGCTTCCGCGTCCTGCTCACGCCCCTTACCTACATCCATGTAGGCAACAAAGAGTAAATTGCCCCTAGGCAGAACCCTTCGGCAGCGCATGTTTGGCATTTATTCCACGTTACCGCCTATTTATGGGAAATAACCACACTGCATAGGCTCTGCCTTGCCTAAATACCAAACATACTGCTGCAAATTTAACCTCGAAAGATAAATAGGCTCTAGGAAATAATATGTCAGAGTCTAAATATGGTCAGTTTGTACTGGCGCCCCGTTCGTATTTTTTCACTGCTATAGCGAGCGTAGTATTTGCGTTTATAGGCTTTAGTTATAATGCATGGCGGATGGAGGCAAGTGAAGATAACAACAATACACGCATTGTTAGCTTTCAAATTTTACAAGAACTAGCCGAGCTTGAGCTTATTGTATTTGCAGCACATTACGATAATAACAAAATAGATGGCAGCCCCAGAAAAGGCTGGGTTAAAGTTAACTTAATTCATGACTTAAGCTACTTAGCCGTTGATAAAGTACATTTAAAAACAAAAGACTTACAAAAGGTCTGGCAAACAAATTGGCCAAATATGGTTGATCACCAAAGTGCTGCGCAATCTATTACACATGCCATAGACAGTGTGCGTACAGAAGTTGTGAGTGAATTAAAGCGCCTTGATTAAGTGAGCAACTTGCGCCGTTGAGCGTTGCAAGTAAGCGGCGCTCAGTAAAATTGTGGTCTCGTTAACTTTTTGCCCTTTTATTACGTTGGTAAGCTGCTGTTTAGCGTTAGGATTTTGTTTTTGCTCTATTTCCATTAATGCTAACAAAGCTGAAAATTCATGCTTTACCGGTGTGCTAGGTTTATTTGCATAGGCTATGTAGCAGGCAACCGGTGTTAAGCCATGAGAGTTGGGCTGCGCCAGCGCTTTAGCTAACTCATCATTTGATTCAAACAACATCAAAGAGCGCACATAGTTAAATGGCAGCTTTGTAGCATCGGCATGCTTAAACACATTGTGCAGTACGTTATTTCCTTGTGTATCTTGTACTAAAAAGCCTTTATTTACTTTCAGCGCAGGGGTAAAAAAGCTCAATGCGTCAATATTAGTGAGTTGATTAATAAATGGAGAAGGTGCTGTATTAGTACTTAATATACGGATTGCTATGTTTTGCATAAAGTCATACTTAACACTCAACCGTTGGGCGCTGTCATATAAATGGTTAAGCTGCAAAGTTTGCTGAGCAGGGCTTAACTGCTTAAAGTCGTTATCGAGCTCATTTAACTGTTGCTTTGAAATACGCGCATTAAGTAGTTGTATGCTTAAATCCATTATTATTTCCAAAAATCTTTTTTACTACTATAAAACAAAAAAGGCCGCAAATGCGACCTTTCATATTTAAAGCAATTGTTTAAATTGGTTTTAAGCTTTTTTGCTTGCTACCCATTCATTAACAAAGTTCTCTAGTACATTTAGTGGTACAGGACCATTTTTAAGTACTACGTCGTGGAACTGGCGAATATCAAACTTATCACCCAGTTGCTTTTTAGCGTCTTCACGAAGCTCTAAAATCTTGAGCATACCCACTTTATAAGCCGTTGCTTGTGAAGGCATTACAATGTGACGCTCAACCATTTTAACACCGTCAGATGTTGCATTAGGCGTGTTATTTACGTAGTAATCAATACCTTCTTGACGAGTCCACTTCATCGCGTGAATACCCGTATCAACCACTAGACGACATGCGCGCCATAGCTCCATTGAAAGACGACCAAAATCTGAGTAAGGGTCTGAGTACATGCCCATTTCTTTAGGAATGAACTCTGAGTATAAACCCCAACCTTCAATATACGCAGTGTAACCACCAAATTTACGGAACTTAGGAACGCCTTCTAGCTCTTGCGAAATAGCGATTTGCATGTGGTGACCCGGAATACCTTCGTGGTAAGCAAGTGCTTCCATTTGATATGTTGGCATAGCTTCCATGTCATAAAGGTTAGCGTAGTAAATACCTGGGCGTGAACCATCTGGAGCTGGCTGTTGGTAAAATGCTTTGCCCGCTGCTTTTTCACGGAATGCTTCAACTGCTTTTACTTTTAAATCAGCTTTTGGTTTAACAATGAATAACTCATCTAAGCGTGTTTTCATTGTATCAATAAGTCCAGTGGCTTCATCAAGGTAGCGTTGCTTACCTTGTGCATCATTAGGGTAGTAAAATTGTTTGTCAGTTTTCATAAACTGCATAAACGCTTTTAAGTCGCCTTTAAAGCCTACTTTATCTTTAATTTCACGCATTTCATCATGAATACGTGTCACTTCAGATAAACCAATTGCATGAATTTCTTTAGCCGTTAAATCTGTTGTTGTAGTGCGCTTAAGTGCGTTGTTATAAAACGCTTCGCCATCTGGTAATTTCCATGCGCCATCGCGATCATCAGCACGTTTCTCAAGCTGCGCTAGGTAATTAATTAGCTTAGAGTAAGATGGTTTAACAGCCGATTTTAATGCATCTGATGCATCGCTGATTAACGAGTCTTTTTCGCCTTGGCCAATTTCAAGCGCTGTTACTTTTCGTTTAAAGTCAGCAAGCAATGTAGAATCATCGCCTTTTTCAAACGGTGCACCGTGAATAATGTTTTTGCTTGAATCAATAACATGCGGGAATATAAATTTAGGGGCTATGATGCCTTTTTCTGCACGTACAGTTAAATCAACGATAAGCTGATCAATAACACCAGTTACACCATTTAGGCGTGAAATGTAGTCTTTAGCTTCTTTTACATTACTAATTGAGTGCTGATTAATTAAAAACGCGGGGATCATAGAATGCGTACCAAACATCTGGTTCACAGGGTAATTATGGTAGCGCCATTTAAAGTCAGCAATTGAGCTTTCAAGATCCTGTTTTTTTAAGTCGTAGCTAACTTTTGTTGCATCATCTAATAGATCACGATTAATTGCTTTTAATGCAACTAGGTCAGCTTTTGTTTGTGCTAAATCTTTAAGCTTTCTTTCTTCGCTGCCATCGTCCCATTTATCGTAATCTTGCTTAATCCCCATGTATGTTTGATATACAGGGCTGCTCATTACATCGCGGTTAAATGTATCTTCAAAAAATGCATTGGCTTTGTCTATTTCACTTTGTTGTGATTGAACTGCTTGTGCAATAGGGGCTGAAGTAGATTGTTGTGTTGTTTGCTGGCAGCCAGCAAGTAGTGCAACGCTTACTGCGGCCGCAATAAAAGTGAGTTTACGCATTGTTTTCCCTTTTGTTGTTAGAAACCCATTAGGGTGATTTATATTTATTAGTTTTATATTGTTGTGCAGTGCCTTAGCGCTACACAAACAATTCTAGCAGGTCATTTAAAAAGCGATGACCTTTTAAGGTTACCTGCCAATGGCTGTCTGTTTGAGTCAATAAACCTTTATTTATTGCTTGGTTTAATGCACTTTGCTGACTTTGCAGCGGCAGTGTTGTTAGTTTATTAAAATCATTAATTGGGCAAGGCTCAACAAGGCGAAAGCGATTCATAAAAAATTCAAACGCTAAATCGTCCTGCTCTACATGCCAGCTTTTATACATATATGGTTTAATTAAATCCATATAGCCGCGTGGATGTTTAACCTTTTCGGTACGCGTTATAAGCCCTGTATTTGCATCAGTAACCTTACCATGTGCGCCGCAGCCAATACCGAGATAATCGCCAAAACGCCAATAATTCAAGTTATGTTGGCATTGATAGCCCGGTTTTGCATAGCCCGATATTTCGTATTGCACGTAACCTGCTTGCGCGAGTAACTCAACCCCTTGTTCTTGAATGTCCCACAGTGTTTCATCTTGTGGCAAGGTAGGGGGCTTTGAAGCAAACTGAGTATTGGGTTCAATAGTTAGTTGATACCAAGATATATGCGGTGGATCGAGCGCTATTATTTGTTTTAAATCACTCAGAGCATCATCAAGTGTTTGCCCAGGTAAGCCATGCATTAAATCAAGATTAAAGCTATTTAAACCGGCTTCTTTAGCTTGTTGCGCAGCATAGTTTGCCTCGTCGCTGCCATGAATCCGACCAAGTGCTTTTAACTTGTCGTTTTGCATGCTTTGCACACCGATAGAAATACGGTTAATGCCTGCTTTTACGTAATCTTTAAAGCGACCTGTTTCTACTGTACCAGGGTTGGCTTCAAGGGTAATTTCACAATTGTCTTCAAGCCCAATTAGGTTGTCGACTTCATTTAATAATCGGGTATAAGCTGCACCAGTTAATAGGCTTGGCGTGCCGCCACCAATAAAAATGCTGTGAATTTTACGTCCTTGCACTAAGTGCAAGTCTGCTTTTAAGTCATCAATTAAGTGTTGAACATATTCAGCTTCAGGTATTTCACCTTTTTGTCCGTGGCTATTAAAATCGCAGTACGGGCATTTTTGCACGCACCAAGGCACGTGCACATATAAGCTCAGTGGTGGAAGGTTCACAGGCCGCCTTTTTGCTGTAGTTCTAGTAATAATTTTTGCAGCGCTTGTCCGCGATGACTCACTGCATTTTTTTGCTCTTTTGTAAGCTCAGCACTCGTACAATTTTGTTCTGCTACAAAAAACACAGGATCGTAACCAAATCCACCATTGCCATTTTGAGTGAGCGTAATTTCGCCCTCCCAACTAGCACTACAAATAAGCGGAGTAGGGTCGTCTGCGTGGCGTATTAACACCAGTACACACCAAAAGCGTGCACTGCGAATAGGGTTATCACCTAAATCTACAAGTAACTTATCAATGTTATCTTGATCGCTGGCACCTGGGCCTGCAAAACGGGCTGAGTAAACACCGGGCGCGCCATTTAAGCCATCAACTTCTAAACCTGAGTCATCGGCAATAGCAGGCATACCAGTAATTTTAGCGGCATGGCGCGCTTTAATAATGGCATTTTCAACAAAGGTAGTGCCGGTTTCGGCAACTTCACCTACGTTAAAATCGCTCTGTGGAACTACATTAATATTCAAAGAGCTTAGCATGTTAGCTAGCTCTTTTACTTTGCCAGGGTTACCTGTAGCAAGTACTAAAGTTTTGGTCATGTTATTAATCTACGTAAAATTTTTGCTGAAACTGTAATTTTTGAAATTGATTATTTTGTTGTATCTCAATCTCAAAGCGTAAAATCTCTTCGTTGGTGTAATCAACTTGGGCAAGGTAATAAATTGACTCACCTTCTTTTACTTCTTTAAAAGTAAGCGTTTGTTTGTTGCCAAGTAGGTTTTTAGCTGTGCCTGTAAGCTTTGCCGTTTGTGCTGTTTTATCGGCATCATTTTTTAATATAGAAATGTTTACAACCCCTTTGTAGCCACTGCGCTCAAGGTTGTATGCTTTTGCTATTTTTGGCTGAATAAAAGTAGAAGGAAAGGCGATGTAATGGACTTGCCAAGGGCCAAGCTCCTTGTATTGTGCGCCCTGCATTTCTTCGCTTTGCGCGTTAAATGCAAATGCTAAACAAGCAATAAAACAAAACTTAATTAAACGGTTCATTATGTATTCCTCAAAACATATAAAAAAGAGGCCTTTGGGCCTCTAATTAAAAAATCCATATTAGACTAAAAAATCCATAAGCAGCATTTGCAAAAACTGAATACCAATAATAAGCACTAAAACTGATAAATCTAAGCCACCCATTGATGGCAATATTTTACGAATTGGTTTTAGCATTGGTTCAGTAAGCTGGTGGAAAACCGCTTCTATAGGGTTATAGCCTTGGCTAACCCAACTTAAAATAGCGCGAATAATAAGTACCCAAAATACTAAATTAAGGCCTTCTTTTAGTACCGTTATAAGTGCTTGAATAAGCACAGGCTGTATTGCCCACGCATTATATATAACAAGCATTAAAGTACTAATTTTGGCTACAGCCACTATAAATGCCAGCAACAGAGATGCTAGATCAAGTCCGCCAAACCCCGGAATGATTTTACGCAGTGGTTTTACCGCAAACGACGTGGCTTTAACCACAAACTGGCTCATTGGATTGTAAAAGTCGGCTTTTGCCCACTGCAGCCAAAAGCGCAGTAATACCACCATTAAAAACAAATCAAACAGGGTACTGATTAAAAATTGCATGGCATTCATAGTGTAACCTTCAATAAAAAGTGGTTTTAAAGTTCTTTTTCCATTTGCTCTGCACGCGCAATACACGCATCCATTGCATCGCCAACGGTTTTAGTTAAGCCTTCATCTTTTAAGTGCTCAACAGCTGCGTGAGTAGTGCCGCCTTTAGATGTTACGTTTGAACGTAGTTGCGAAATACTAATATCAGGCTGGCTAAGTGCCATTTCGGCAGCGCCAAGGGCTGTTTGTTGTACCAGGCGACGAGCGTCTTCATCGTTAAAGCCCAGCGCTTTAGCTTTTTCTTCTATGGCTTCCATAAATAAGAAAAAGTAAGCAGGTGATGAGCCGGTTACAGCAATAATATCGTTAATTTGTGACTCTTTTTCCACCCATACAACAATGCCCGTACATTCAAAAACTTGTTGTACAAATTCGTGTTCGCTTGGTGTTTCGCCCGCACCATATAAACCTGATACTCCGCGACCTAATAAAGATGGCGTGTTTGGCATGCAGCGTACCATTTTAACGTCTTGGCCTAGCATTTCACGCAAACGTTTTACAGTTAAGCCCGCAGCAACAGAAATAAACAGTTTATCGCTAAAGTCTACGCCTGACTCTTGAAACGATTTACATAAATCGCCCATCATTTGTGGTTTAACAGACAAAACAATTACATCAGCATCGCGCAGGGCTTCGTTATTGTCACTGGTGGTTTGCACCTTGAAATCAAATGCTACCTTTTCAAGCTTTTCTTGGTTGCGGTTAGTCGCAATTATGTTACTTGCGTTAAAGCCGTTTTTTACCATGCCACCAATAATGGCGTAGCTCATATTACCTGTGCCTATAAATGCGATTTTTTTATCTGACATAAATCTGTTATCACCTTTTAAGTTCGTGTTCCAAAAATGTCTGTGCCGATCCTTACCATGGTTGAGCCTGCGCTAATGGCAGCTTCAACATCGTTACTCATACCCATCGACAAAGTATCTACTTGAGGATATTGGGTCTTTAGTTTATCAAAGCAAGTTTGTAATTGCTCAAAAGATTGAATTTGCGTATCCAGTTTGTCGCTTTTAGCGGGAATTGCCATTAAACCTCGAAGTGTTAAGTGCTCACATTGGTTAATAAAATTGGCAAGTTCATCTATTTCATCACGGCGGCAACCTGACTTTGCTTCCTCATTACTTATATTTACTTGAATAAGTATATTAAGAGGTGGTTTATCGTCTGGGCGCTGGGAATCTAATCGCTTTGCTATTTTTATGCGATCAACACTTTGCACCCAATCAAAGTTAGCAGCTACTAATGCACTTTTATTTGATTGAATAGGGCCAATGAAATGCCAAATGATGTCGCTATATGACTGTAGTTGAGCTATTTTATCTATAGCCTCTTGAACATAAGATTCACCAAATTCGCGCTGACCATGCTCATAAGCTGCAATAATATCTTCGCTTGGTTTAGTTTTAGACACTGCTAGTAGAGTAACTTCGTTAGTGTTTCGCTGTGTGTTTTTTGCCGCGTCTGCAATTCTAGCGTAGGCGGATGTGAGTCGTTCTGCTATTGTAACCATATATTTATCAGTTAGTTGTGGAGTCATAAATGGATATTACCGAATTATTAGCGTTTAGTGTGCAACACAAAGCATCCGATTTACATTTATCGTCGGGTGTTTCACCTATGATACGCGTAGACGGTGATGTTCGCCGCATTAACATACCAGCCCTTGCAGACAAAGACGTAAACAGTCTGGTTTACGATATTATGAACGATAATCAACGCAAGGACTACGAACAAAACCTCGAAGTGGATTTTTCGTTTGAAGTGCCTAATTTAGCACGTTTTCGTGTGAATGCGTCTAACTCTAATCGCGGGCCTGCTGCGGTATTTCGTACCATACCAAGTGAAGTGTTAACGCTTGATGATTTAGGTGCGCCAGATATTTTTAAAACAATCTCTGATACCCCACGTGGACTCGTGTTAGTAACAGGGCCAACGGGTTCAGGTAAATCAACAACACTTGCCGCTATGGTCGATTATATAAATCAAAATAAACATCACCATATTCTAACAATAGAAGATCCAATCGAGTTTGTTCACGATAATAAATTAAGTTTAATTAACCAACGTGAAGTTCACCGCGATACACATAGCTTTTCAAACGCGCTACGTAGTGCATTGCGTGAAGACCCTGATGTAATACTTGTGGGGGAGTTACGTGATTTAGAAACAATTCGTCTTGCAATGACTGCTGCCGAAACGGGTCACTTAGTGTTTGGCACGCTACATACAACATCTGCACCAAAAACTATTGACCGTATTATTGATGTATTCCCAGGTGAAGAAAAAGCTATGGTGCGCTCAATGTTATCTGAATCTTTACGTGCGGTAATTTCACAAACACTGCTTAAAAAAATTGGTGGTGGGCGAGTTGCAGCACACGAAATTATGATTGCAGTCCCTGCTATTCGTAACTTAATTCGTGAAGATAAAATTGCACAAATGTATTCGTCTATTCAAACCGGTGCGTCTGTGGGCATGCAAACAATGGATCAGTGTTTAACTAATTTAGTTAATCACGGTATTGTTACAAATGCGGCAGCGAAAGAAAAAGCGCAAGACAAAACACAATTTGGTGGGTAAGAAATTATTATGGCTTTATCTTTAAACGACTTTTTACTCATAATGATTGAGAAAAAGGGTTCTGACCTATTTGTATCGAGTCAGTTACCTGTAAGTGCAAAAATAAACGGTGAACTAACAGCTCTCAGTGACGATAGACTGACTGATGAGCAATCGCTTGAGTTAGTAGAATCTGCAATGAGCGAAAAGCAAAAAGCAGAATTTCATACAACGAAAGAATGTAACTTTGCGATTGCTACCGACGAAGGGCGTTTTCGTATTTCTGCTTTTTGGCAGCGCGATAGAGCAGGTATGGTTATTCGCCGTATTGTGACGCAAATTCCTGATGTGAGTGATTTAGGTCTGCCGTCTACGCTGACAGATGTAATTATGTCTAAACGCGGTCTTGTCTTGTTTGTAGGTGGTACAGGCACGGGTAAATCGACCTCACTAGCTGCACTTATTGGTTATCGAAACCGTAATCAACGAGGTCATATACTGACCATTGAAGATCCGATTGAGTTTGTTCATGAGCATCGTAAAAGTATTATTACTCAGCGCGAAGTAGGGCTTGATACAGAAAGCTTTGAGTCGGCACTTAAAAGCTCATTACGCCAAGCTCCAGATGTTATTTTGATTGGTGAAATTCGATCGCAAGAAACCATGGAATACGCCCTAAGCTTTGCTGAAACCGGGCACCTGTGTGTTGCAACACTACATGCTAATAATGCGAACCAAGCGATTGACCGTATTATGCATTTAGTACCAAAAGAAAAACACGATAAGCTTAAGTACGACTTAGCACTTAACTTACGTGCCATTGTTGCTCAGCAATTAGTGCCGACTGCTGATGGTGAAAGCCGTGTTGCAGCTATTGAAATATTGCTTAACTCACCAATGGTCGCTGAACTGATTAAAAATGGTGATATTGGCGGAATTAAAGAGGCAATGGCTAAGTCGAAAGAAATGGGCATGCAAACCTTTGACCAAGCGTTATTTGAGTTGTACAGACAGCAGCGAATTAACTACGCTGATGCACTGCACCATGCTGACTCGCCAAATGATTTACGCTTAATGATAAAACTGCGCAATAACGAACAACAAGGTGCGGGCTTTTTACAGGGCGTTACTATTGATGGCCTTGATGATAAAAATAGCGATCAATAATTTAAAAGTAATTAATAAAAAAGCGCCAATTGGCGCTTTTTTTATTTGTATAAAGGGTTGTTTATATAGCCAGTTTATTCACCGTAACTAGATTCAAAAAAGCTTTCTAAAATAATAACCGCAGACATATTATCTACGTTACCTTTACCTAAGTTTTTATAGCCGCCACTTTCAAAAAGTCGCGCTTTAGCATCCGCTGTCGTTAAGCGCTCATCCTGTGTTTGCACAGGAATGCCATAATGATTATGCAATCTGTTGGCAAACTTTTTTGCTTTAAAGGTAACCTCTTGTGATGTTCCATCCATATTTAGTGGTAAACCAACAACCATTAAGTCAGGCTGCCACTCGGCTACTTGTACGGCGATATGGTCCCAGTTAGGAATGCCATCTTGTGCTTTTACAGCCTTAAGGCTAGACGCACTGCCGGTTAACTCTTGCCCAATAGCAATACCAATACTTTTGGTGCCAAAGTCAAAGCCCATTACAGTGCGTTCGCCTTGCGGCTTAAGCGATTTTTTTGTCATGTGTATCTTGTTTAAGTTTGCTAAGGGTTAGTTACTATTATGCGTGACCAGCTTCAGGGCTGAGTTGGCTAATATCAAAGCCCAACATTGAAACTGCTTTTTCCCATCGTTTTTCAACGGGGGTATCAAAAATGATCTTCGGATCGGCTTCTATGATCAACCAGCTGTTATCAAGTAACTCTTGTTCGAGTTGTCCTTGCTCCCACCCTGAATAACCAAGTGTAATAATAAACTGCTCTGGTGCTTGTGCAGTGGTTAAGTTTGCTAGAACGTCTTTTGAGGTAGTGATCATAATATCGCTACTGAGTTTTTGACTTGCTGAATAACCCGATTGGGGAGAGTGCAGTACAAAACCACGGTCAGTTTTAACGGGTCCACCTGCAAACACACTTACTTTTGCTGCGTTTTGCGTTTTGTCGTTATCAATTTCTATTTTATCTAAAAGTTCGCCAACAGTAACATCAATAGGTTGGTTTATTACCAAGCCCATAGCCCCATCTTCATTGTGCTCACAAATATAGGTAACAGCACGTTTAAAAAAAGGGTCTTGCATTGACGGCATCGCGATTAAAAAATGATTTTCTAATGACTGCATAGATTTCACCCTTTTTAGTTAATGAACTTTGAGTATGGCATAGTTATTTAAATTGACATAAAAAGCCCATTAATTGCATGAAAGGCTTAAACTAATGGGCTTTTTATTGTGGTAATTACTTACCTAATTTACGCTCAATTGCATCAAATAAAATACCTGTGATAGAAATATCATAAGCAGCTTCAATTTCGCGTACGCACGTTGGTGCAGTTACGTTAATTTCAGTTAATTTATCGCCAATAATATCTAAACCTACAAATATTAAGCCTTTTTCTTTAAGCGTTGGCGCAACTGCTTGCGCAATTTTTAAATCAGATTCACTAAGTGGGCGCGCTTCGCCTCGACCGCCAACAGCTAAATTACCGCGTGTCTCACCATTTTGTGGAATACGCGCTAAACAATACGGAATAACCTCGCCATCAATAACCAATACGCGCTTGTCGCCTTGTTTGATCTCTGGGATGTAATTTTGCACCATAGCAAAGCGGCTACCGTGCTCGGTTAGCGTTTCACAAATTACACCAATGTTGGCATCGTCTTCTCTAAGGCGGAAGATAGATGCGCCACCCATGCCATCAAGCGGCTTTAAAATAATGTCTTTATGCTGTGCTAAAAATTCACGAATTTGTTTTTGGCTACGTGTAACAAGTGTGTCTGGCGTATGCTCGCTAAACCATGCTGTAAACAGCTTTTCGTTAGCATCGCGAAGGCTTTGTGGCTTGTTAATTATTAACGTACCTTCTTGTTCAGCACGCTCTAAAATATACGTCGCGTAAATGTATTCAGTATCAAAAGGAGGGTCTTTACGCATTAAAATTACGTCAAGATCGGCAAGGGCTATAGTGGCTTTTTCTTCAAGCTCATACCATTTTTCTGCATTATTAAACACTTGCGCTTTAGACGCTGTAGCGTACGACTTGCCTTTACGAAGAGATAAATCGTCCATCTCCATATAATAAATTTCGTAGCCACGTTCTTGCGCTTGCATCATCATTGCAAAACCGGTGTCTTTTTTGATGTTAAATCCACTAATAGGATCTGAAATAATACCTAACTTAATTGCCATGCGCTGTGCCTTACTATAAATGTTACTGTTTATATGAGGGTGCTTTTAGTTATTTCAATTAGCTAAATCGCCAAATTGAAGTTGTAATGCACTTAAGACCGTTAAAGCGGCTGTTTCCGTTCTTAAAACGCGCGGGCCTAAGCGAATATCTACAAACTCTAGTTGTTTGGTTAGTGCCATTTCATCGTCGGTAAAGCCACCTTCGGGGCCTACTAAAAAGCGTACGCCATCTTTAGGTACCGTAATAGTTTTAATGCTGTGCTCAGCACGAGGGTGAAGAGTGAGCTTAATTGCATCGGTTTGTTGTGCAAGCCATTGTTTTAAATCTATAGGTGGGTGAATAATTGGCACAAAATTACGCCCTGACTGCTCAGCCGCAGCAATTGCAATTTTTTGCCATTGTTGGTGTTTTTTCTCAAGACGATCGCCCATTAGTTTCACACCACAGCGTTGACTAAAAATAGGGGTGATTTCGGTAATACCTAGTTCAACTGACTTTTGAATTGTAAAATCCATTTTATCACCACGGGATACACACTGACCTAAATGAATTTTAAGTGGAGATTCTACATCGTGAGGGTTAAGTTCTAATGGCATTACGACGACTGTTTTTTTTGTTACCTCAATTATTTCACTAAGGTATTCGCCACCTTCGCCATTAAAAATAGATACATGCTCGCCTACTTTCATGCGCAGCACTCTGCCAATATGCCCTGCAGCATCGTCATCTAAAGTTACAGGGGTGTTTAGGGCAATACTCGATGTTTGATAAATATGAGGAACTCGCATAGGGCGTCACTTACTACATAGCGTAAAATATATATTGCTATGGTAAGTAAGCTGGGGGCTGTGCGCAATTATTTATTTTTATTAAGTTGTTCGGCGAGATCTATTAAATCTTGTGGGGTATGCGCTATATCGTGATGATTTTGCGAAGGTTCCGTTAACGTCTCATCGGTAACCCGGCTTAGTGTATAGCCTGTATCATCAAGATTTATTAAAAAGCGTTCTTCATGTAAGGAGTTATAAATAAAGCGCTGCTTATCACTTGCGAGTAAATAATCGGTGCTATTGAAAAGGACTCCGTGTAAATCGTGATGATCTTTTAAATAATTAATTAACTCAGAAACGCTTATTTCGTTTTCAAGATCGCAATAACTATAGTCTTTAATAAGCTCGTCAAACATCATTTTTACTAATTGGCGGGTATTACTCCCTGCAGCAATAAGTGTACTCGCTTTTGTTATGCCATTACTATTTACATAGTATTCGGCAAATGCGCGGCTAAATTCGTTGTCTATGTCAATTAACAAATAGTTCGTTATTTCAGGCGGCATAGAGCTAGGACCTTGTTGCATCTAAGTAATTACCATTATTACTTAAATGCAGACGTTTTAATTGCTGTATTTTCAGTAAAAAAGGTCTAAAGAGAAAACATACTAATAAGTAAATAACCAATAGCACAAAAAACAGCAAATTCTATGCATGCTACCCCAATATTATCTTGATGGTCTATTTCAAGAGCCGTATCAATATTTGGTAAAGAGATAACTTTTATCACATACGTTAAGCCGTAAAGTAGTATCCACATTACACCGCAATGCATTACAAGTGTAAATATGTTTTCAACCATTTTACCGTTTTGAAATGCTGCGCTAGATAAACCAGCGTACACAGATAATGCTAAACCGATTGATTTTCCAGCATATCTTATACCTATAGAGGTGTTTTCTAAGTTGAAGTTACTTTGTAGCGAAGCGCCTTGGTTTGCTTTGGCAAAACGATATTCTCGTATTTTACTATCAAGTGCAAACATCCCCTGAAGTGTAAAAAAGCTAACGCAAGCAATAAGTAAGTTGCTAAACCCTTGCGTGTGCGTCCACGTGTACAAGCCCAGAGCAATAATACAGTTAGCGATTAACATTCCTGAGTCTACCAATGCAGCACATACATTTTGTTTTAGTATGGCAGCTTCTTCATTAAATCTGTGGAGTATCCATTTTCTGTGAATTAAATGGCCCACTTTTATAAAAGTGAATAAGAGAACAATAATAATTAACACTTTTAACGGGTTTGACTGTGCAGTGCTTACGCTTATTTCGTCAAATAAAAAGGCTATAGTGGCTATAACAACCGATATTTCAGATGCAAAACTAATACCCATGGCAAAGTTGTCGTGTTGCGCTAACTCATCTTTAAGCGTTTGTTTTGCTTTGATTTGAGTGACAACTCGTAAACAAAAAATAGTTATGCAAATAACCGCAAAACTAATGGCAATCGCAATAAAACTAGTGTTAGATAAAGACAAATATGACATGGTGATCCTAATTAAGTTAACCTTTCTAGGTTTTAATCATTCTAGTACGGTTATTGATGATATAAAAGAGAGGATTGATGAGTAACGTAAAGCAACTTCCTATTCAATTACAAAAACTTGGCTTGATGCGCTTTGAACAGTTATACCCGCAGCAAAGTAAACAAAGTGAAGTTGTAAGGTTATTAGCATTAAGCGACTTTGCTTGGCGCAGTTTAGAGTCACAACCTGATTTAAATACCTGGCTATTATGCAAAGACGAAATACAAAATAGAGTAATAGATTCTCCTTTTAAAAACCTGAATTTAGCTGACCTTGATGAAGCACAGTGCCATAAAGTACTTCGTCAATATCGTGAAAAGTACTGGCTTAAAGTCGCCTTTTTAGATTTATGCTGTAATAACCCCATTGCCGATAGTATTAATTATATAAGCCAACTGGCTGACATGCTAATTAATAGCGCCAACCAATGGGCGCATGCACAGGTGGCAAAAGTAAATGGTGAACCGCTTGATGAGCAAAACCAAGCAATGCCGCTAATGGTATTGGGGATGGGGAAGCTTGGCGGACAGGAGCTAAATTATTCCTCTGATATTGATCTTATTTTTGCGTATCCGCGCAGCACAAAAACCCAAGGTGGCCGCAGAAGCCTTGAGGCCCAAGTGTTTTATACCAAAGTTGCACAAAAACTGATTGCAGCACTTAACCAAGCCACCGGTGATGGGCAAGTATTTAGAGTTGATATGCGCCTACGCCCGTTTGGCGAAAGCGGCCCTTTGGTTATGAGCTTTAATGCCATTGAAGATTACTACCAAGAACAAGGGCGCGACTGGGAACGCTACGCCATGTTAAAAGGGCGCTTAATTGGCACTCCTAATAAGTATTGGGATGAATTTATTAAGCTTTTAAAGCCGTTTGTTTACCGCCGGTATATTGATTTTTCGGTGATTGAATCCTTGCGTAAAATGAAGTTAATGATTGCACAAGAGGTTCGCCGTAAACGCTTAACTAATAATATAAAACTAGGCGCTGGTGGTATTCGTGAAGTTGAATTTATAGTGCAAGCCCTGCAAATGGTAAGAGGTGGGCGAGAGGCTAATTTACAAACCCAATCTTTACTCAAAGCATTAAATGAGTTGGCACTTAACCAAGTTATAGATGAGCAAGAAGCAAGCGAGTTGAGGCGCAATTACCTTTATTTACGTAAAGTTGAGCAGTACCTTCAAATATTTGACGATCAGCAAACGCAAACACTCCCTGATGATGAATTGAATCAGCAGCGCTTAAATTTATTATTAGAACAAGCTGATTTTTCTGCCACTTTAAACACTATAGAAAAGGTGATGAAACAAGTTAACGGTGAGTTTGCACTTGTGATTGGCGAGGAAACCGTGCCACTTGATACCTGTGAAGGCGCATTTATTAGTGCTTGGGATCATGGTGATGTGAGCTTTTTAAAAGAGGCCAGAGATGAATGGCAAGCACCCCTTAACGATTTTAAATTAAGGCTGTCTAAGGTAAATATAGGTAACCGAGGGCGTGACACTCTTGATAAGTTAATGCCTGTTTTACTAAATCAATTAAATGACTTTAATGCCGGTGCAGCAGCTTTCACAATGGTTTGCCAAATTTTTAATAAGATAATTTCGCGTACTGCCTATTTAGAATTGCTTTACGAAAACCAAGGTGCATTAAAGCAACTTGTTTTACTGTGTTGTCATAGCAAATGGATAGGGGAGCATATTTCTCGCTACCCCATATTACTTGATGAACTAATAGACCCCGCAGTTCTTTATAAGCCGACCCCGCTCACAGCGTATAAAGATGAAATAAGACAGTATTTTTTACGAATAGAGCATGACGATTTAGAACTGCAAATGGAGTCGCTTAGGCAATTTAAGCAAACTCATCAATTACGAATTGCTGCCGCCGATGCAACCGGTGTTCTTGACGTAATGAAAGTAAGCGATCATTTAACCGTACTGGCAGAGGCGATTGTTGACCAAGCCGTTAATATTGCATGGCATAACACTGTTAAGCGTTTTGGTATGCCACCTGGCACTGATGATGAAAACAAAGGCTTTGCTGTTATTGCATATGGTAAAACGGGCGGCTTGGAAGTGGGGTATGACTCAGATTTAGATTTGGTGTTTGTGCATAATCATGATGGCTCAAGCCAAACCAATGGTGAAAAACCGATAGATTCTCGCCAGTTTTATTTAAAACTCGCTCAGCGCTTAATGCATTTATTTAATACTCGTACTGCATCGGGGATTTTGTATGAGCTTGATACGCGATTACGCCCTGAAGGTGCATCAGGTTTACTGGCTATCAATCTAGAGAGCTTTAATCACTATCAGCAAACTCAAGCATGGACGTGGGAACATCAAGCACTTGTGCGGGCACGGTTGATTTTGGGCCAAAACGATCTCATAGATCGTTTTTCACAAATTCGTAAAAATATACTTTGCCAACAGCGCGATCATACAGTCTTAAAAGCAGATGTAATAAAAATGCGCGAAAAAATGCGCGACCATTTAGCGAAAGGAAATACTGAGCAATTTGATTTAAAACAAGATGTTGGTGGTATGGCTGATATTGAGTTTATTACGCAATATTTAGTACTTAAACACGCAAACGAGTTTGAACAGCTTACAGTTTACTCAGATAACGTAAGGATATTAACGGATGCGGCAAATATAGGTTGTATTACTAAAGAGCAAAAGCAGCAGTTGATAAAAGCGTATATTGATTATCGCTCGTGTTATCACGTGTTGAGCTTGGAGCAAAAAGGCAAATTGATCCCGCGAGAAACGTTTTTACAAGATATTACTAACGTAACTAATATTTGGAATAGTATTTTTGAATTGAATTGAATTGAATTGAATTGAAAACCCAAGCGCTTGCTTGGGTCTATGTACGTGTAAACCCTTAAACCCTTAAACCTTTAGTTTTAAACAGTTTGTACGTACAAATTCTGATGGTAACTCGGTAATAACCGCTGCTCTTTGTTTATAGCAAAAGTAAGTATAAACCTCATGCTCAAAATCATCATTTATAGCGCGTCCAATTTGGTACAGTGCTGAAGTAAAGTTACTGTCTACTCTAAAATGATCTTTAACTACGTAATCTTTACTTAAGTACCAGTAAAGCTCAATCCCCTCGTTTTTAGCATATTGATTAAGTACATCTTTAAGAGTTGTGCCATTTTCAAAGCGCCTAGGTTCAACCTCTCCAGTCCAAGTGGTCGGCATTGGATCTACTGTTCGCGCACGTTCAGCCAATACTCTATCCAAGGTTTGTTCTGGTGTTTTAAGTTTTAAAACAAATTGATCTCGTTCTTTATTACTTTTTACTTGGTTACGAATGGAGGAGTAAAAGCGTGATAGTCCTTCGGCGGCTGCATTTTTAGATTTTTTAATATCAAATACAGAACCATCACCCACTAAAAAGTATACGGCGAGTGCTATTAGCACGGCTGCAAATGATAAATGTCTAATCCAAAACCACATGATTATTACCCACCTTATTTGTTCCTATTATTGTTATACCATTACTTTTTATAAAAAGAAGGGGTATTTTTATCAGGTCGAGTTTTAAAGCGACGGTGCAGCCACATGTATTGCTCTGGAGCTGCATTTATACATAGCTCTACGCGTTGATTAACCCGTGTTACATCAGCCTTGTCATCACCACTTGGGAAGTTTTCAAGCTCAGGTACTACCTCTAAATGGTACTTACCATTTTCGTCACGGCGCGAGATTAAACTCATAGTTTCGCAGTTTTTACTGCCAGCAAACATAAGAGTACCTGTTGTCGTTGCAGTGTCGGGAACTGCGTAAAATGGGACAAATTCACAGCGGTTACGGCCGTAATCTTGATCGGGTAAGTAATAGCATACTTTTTTATTTTTTAATGATTTAAGCAAACCTTTTACATCTTTTCGGCCAATTAAGTATTCGTTAGAACGAAGACGGCCATTAGTTGTAAAGTATTCCATTAGTGCGTTGTTGTGAGGGCGATAAAAGCCTAAGCCTTGGCATTTCAATCCCATCACACGACTAGCCATTTCAAGATGCAAGATATGGGGGACAAGTAATAAAATACCTTTACCAGATGCTTGTACACGCTCAAAGTGTTCTAGACCTTTGATTGAACCATATACACTTTCAACTCGCCACTGCGGCCACCACCAGGCCATACCAGTCTCAACCATAGCAATGCCGGTATTTTCCATATTTTTTAGTACAAGATCTTTTTGATCTGCTGCGCTCATATCAGGAAAACATAATTTAATGTTAACTTCTGCAATATGGCGACGGCGTTTCATAAATTTATGAACTAAGCGACCAAGCTGTTTTCCCATCGCCAACTGTAGTTTTTGTGGCAACCAAGAAATCAAATATAAAAATAAAACGCCAACCCACGTTAACCAGTATCGAGGGCCTAAAAAAGATGCTTTAAAAGGAGAAGAAGTGACCACAAAAATCTCTCTGAGAATAAAAACGATAGTTTAACGCTAAGCGCTGTGAAATACAAAAAGCCAGCTAAATGCTGGCTTTGAATAAATTTATATTATGTTTAGCTGTAAAAGTTAAGCTGATTTTAAACCTTGGTTTATAGCAACTAAATCTTCACTTGTTAGTGTACCCGCTGCTTGTTTTAAGCGAAGGGTAGATAACACATAACGGTAACGCACATCAGCAAGGTTACGTTTTGCATCGTATAAATTTTGCGTACTCACGAGTACGTCAACAATGGTACGAGTACCTACTTCAAAACCAGCTTCAGTTGCTTTAAGGGCACTTTGAGCTGAAACAACCGCTTGCTCTAGCGCTTTATAAGTCGCAATATCTGAAACAACTTGATTATAAGATGTAATTACTGTGCGAGTGACTGCGCGGTAATTTGTTTCATAATCTTGGCTCGCTGATACGTAAAACGCACGGGCTTGGTTTGTTGCAGCAACTGTTGCACCACCTGAATACAAAGGCACGCTAAAGTTAAGCCCAACAGAGCTTGAGTCTGAACGTGGTTGATCATCAAAATTAGCGCCATTTATTTGAGTGTCTGTAAGAGAGTCACCATAATTTGCACTTAGAGTTAGTTTTGGATAATGGCCTGCTTTTGCTAATTCAATTTGATCTTTTGCAATATCAACCGTTACTTTAGACACCTGCAGGTTGATATTTTTATCTTCAGCTACTTTAACAAAGTCGCTTGAGCGCTTAGTTGGTTTAGTTGTTGAGAAAGTATCTGTATTTAAAAAATCTAATTTTTCGTGGTATTTACCTGTAATCTCACGAAGCTGCTCGCGTGCTGTTTCTACAGCATTACCTGCAATAATTTCTTGGGCTACCGAGTTATCAAACTGAGCTTGCGCTTCGTGTACGTCTGTAATTGCTGTTAAGCCTACCGCATAACGTTGTTTTGTTTGCTCAAGCTGACGTTCAATTGCACGTTTTTCAGCTTCAACAAATTCAAGGTTATCGCTGGCACTTAATACGTTAAAATAACCCTCAGCAACGCGTACAATTAAGTTTTGTTTAGCTGCATCGTATAGGCCGCTTGCTTGAAGTGCTTGCTTGTCGGCAATATCTAACGTATTCCAGGCACCTAAATCAAATAATGTTTGGCTTAAACTTACACCACGAGAGAATTGGTCTGTGTCACTTTCAACTTTAACTTGGTTAGATAAGTCGCCAACGCTTTGGTACGACGTTGCATCGCTTTTTGTATAACCCATGGTTAAACCAATTTGAGGTAGTAGTGCACTCATCGCCAAATCGCTTTGGTAAGACTGTGCATCAGCTTGGGCTTTGGCTTTTAAAACAGTAGGATCGTTAGCTGTCGCTATTTCAAAAACTTGTAGTAAATCTTCAGCTTTCACTGCTGTTGCACCTAGTGCGCATGATAAACTAACTAGCGCCGCAAGAATGTTCTTTTTCATGTGGGGTTCGGTCCTTAGACAATTTTTGTACTAAAAGCATGTTAACCTGTTTTACTGCATAACAAAAAAAATAATTAGTAAAACAGTATGTTCAAGTGTAACAGAATATATTAACGCATTTTAAAACTTTAGATAAGTAGGAAGTAAGTACATGGTTGATAAAAAGCTCGTTCAATTTACACATAAAGATGTGGATTTAAAGCCAATTAAAAACCTTTATAAAGGTTTTTTTCAGGTTGATTTATACCAGTTTGAACATGCTCTTTTCGCAGGTGGAAAATCTAAAGTAATTAGCCGCGAAATATTAGAACGTGGCGATGCCATTGCAGTACTGCCTTACGACCCAATATCAGATACTGTTCTTTTGATTGAGCAAATACGTATTGGCGCTATTAAAAGTAAGCATTCGCCGTGGCTACTAGAATGTATAGCCGGAATGACAGACGGCAGTACGGATTACGAATCTGTTGTAAAAAAAGAAGCGTATGAAGAAGCAGGGCTTGAATTAACCGAGCTTGAATTTATGCTCTCATACCTATCAAGCCCAGGTGGAACAACTGAGCGCTTACACTTATATTTAGCACGTGCTGATTTAAGCCAAGTAGAATCAGGTGTATATGGTCTTGAAACTGAAGGAGAGGATATAAAAACTCATATTTTATCGGTTGATGATGCGCTAATGCGCCTCAATAACGGTGAAATAGATAATGCGGCAACGGTTATTTGTATGCAGTGGCTTGCGCTAAATCGCGAAAAAATGGCAAGTAAATGGGCATAAACTCTTACTAATATTATGGCGGAACTTTGACAGCACAATTAGCAACAAATCGATATATTCAAAACCTCCCAAAGTATTTAACACTTTGTGAGCATAACTATGTGCGACTATTAAAGTTGTTACCGAGCGAGCGCAATATAGGAAGCATTCGTGAAGTAAAACTTGGCAACAGTGAATTTGCTACAAAAATTGATGGCAGCGCAAAATACACTATGGATATTTCAATTAAGCAGCTAACAGGAATGGTTAAAGGGATAGCGCCGCTGTATTTAACGGCTCGCTTGTATCATGATGCGAAAGTAGCTGAAATAATTCATCACGATTATCATCAACGCATAAAACCATCGTACGGATACCCCAATCCTAAAATGCATCAAAAAGATGAAAAGTATCAACTTAATGCTTTTTTATACGACTGGTTAGTGGCCTGTGTAGAGCACGGGCAAGCAACATTAAATTGGGATGTAAATAATGGCTTGGTTTGATGATACATATACATTTGATAAATCATCTTTGTGCATTGCGCATATTACCGACAGCCATTTATTTGCAGATAAAAATGGTGAATATTTTAATGCAAATACTGCAGCTCATTTTGAACAAGCTTTGGCACACATCGCTGAGCAGCCAGTAGATTGCGTAATTTTTGGTGGTGATTTAACACAAGACCATAGTTTCGAATCGTACTTATTATTTAGTGAACTTATAAATGCCAGTGACATCACTTGCCCTGTATTTTGGGTACCAGGTAATCATGATGAACTAGTAATGCTTAATCGCATAAGTGGCGGAAAAATAAATTCGGCTAAACATATTATTGCTAACGGGGTTGAGCTGCTTCTTATTAATTCTAAAGGGCCTACACCCGCAGGATGGGTTACTGGCGCGCATTTAGATGAAATAACTGATACTTTAGTCAACTCGAATAATAGTAAAGTTATCTTTTGCCATCATAATCCGCTGCCAATAAATGGCTATCTTGATAAGCACTTATTAGAAAATGGTCCACAGCTTTTAAATATTTTAGTTAATAGTAATAATGTATCTGCGCTTTTTCATGGTCATGTACACAACGATTATGAACAAAACTTTAGAGGCTTGCCTATATATGCAAGTCCTGCCAGTTCAGTCCAGTTTGTAAAATACACTCCAAAGTGGGAGCAAAAAAATGCAGGGCCTGCTTACAGAATGCTAAATATAAAGAGTAAAAAAGATAAAGTCGAAGTAAAAACGGAAGTGGTATGGCTAAGCGCGTAATTTATATTCATGGCTTTAATAGTTCACAAAAATCATATAAAGCTGTGCGCTTTGGTGAGCTTATGGCAAACTATGACGTTGATTATTGTGTACCGAACTTAAACCACGAGCCCCTACAAGCTATAATTGAGCTTGAACAATTACTAACGCCAGATACCGTTTTATTAGGTAGCTCGTTAGGTGGTTTTTTTGCCACGTATTTATCGCAGCGTTATCAAATTCCTGCAGTGGTCATTAATCCCGCGGTCGCACCTTATAATTTATTACAGTCGTTACTTGGGCCTAATTATAATCCGTATCAAGATTATCATTACGATTTAAATAACAGTCATATTGAGGCGCTGAAATTACTCGCTGTAGATAAATTAGCACATCCTGAGTTACTGTATTTATTACAGCAAACAGGCGATGAAGTGTTGAACTTTCAACACGCAGTAAAATATTATTCGCAATGCAAGCAATTGATAGAGTTTGGTGGCGATCATAGCTACGTTGAATTTGAACGCACCTTTGCAAGTATTGTAGATTTTCTTAAAATCACGTAAAACTAGTTAGCCTGAACTGAGGTTAGTTACTATATTAACGCTTTAGCGCATATAACAATAAAACTAGTAAACGTATTAGAGCCTTAGCGGATATAAAGACAAAAACTATGAGTGATCAAAATTATAACGCCGAAGCCATTGAAGTACTTAATGGATTAGATCCGGTAAAACGACGCCCAGGGATGTACACCGATACCGTACGCCCAAACCATTTAGGCCAAGAGGTTATCGATAACAGTGTCGATGAAGCTATGGCGGGTCATGCCACTCGTATCGACGTAATACTCCATGAAGATAACTCGCTTGAAGTAAGCGATGATGGGCGCGGTATGCCTATTGATATTCACCCAGAGGAAGGTATCCCAGGGGTTGAACTAATCTTCACTAAGTTACACGCCGGTGGTAAGTTTTCCAACAAAAACTATCAGTTTTCGGGCGGTTTACACGGCGTAGGTATTTCGGTAGTAAATGCGTTATCTACGCGTGTAGAAGTAACAGTAAGGCGCGATGCTCAACAATACAGAATGGCATTTGAAAGCGGCGATAAAGTAGAAGACTTAAATGTAATTGGTACAGTGGGTAAACGTAACACTGGTACTACGGTTCGTTTTTGGGCTGATGTCAGCTACTTTGATTCACCAAACTACTCAATTACCAAACTTAATCATTTATTAAAAGCCAAAGCAGTTTTGTGTCCAGGACTGCGAATTAAGTTTGTTAATAAGCAAACGAAAGAAACCAAAGAATGGTTTTACGAAACTGGCTTAAAAGATTACCTAATTGAAGCCGTTAAAGGGTTTGAAACATTACCGCAAGACCCATTTGTAGGTGAATTTAAAAGCTCAATTGAAGGCGCTGATTGGGCTGTTGTATGGCTACCTGAAGGTGGCGAATCAATAGCGGAAAGCTACGTAAACTTAATTCCTACCGCGCAAGGTGGTACACATGTAAATGGTCTGCGCCAAGGCTTGCTTGAAGCAATGCGAGAGTTTTGTGAGTTTAGAAATTTACTACCTCGTGGCGTAAAGCTAACACCGGATGATATTTGGGAGCGTTGTAGTTACGTATTGTCGGTTAAAATGCAAGATCCACAATTTGCAGGGCAAACCAAAGAAAAACTTTCATCACGTTCATGTGCCGCATTTGTATCGGGTGTTGTAAAAGATTCGTTTAGTTTATGGCTAAATGAACATACCGATACCGCAGAATTATTAGCTGAGTTATGTATTTCAAACGCGCAAAGCCGTTTGCGTGCAGCTAAAAAGGTCGTACGTAAACGAGTTACTGCAGGGCCTGCATTACCAGGTAAATTGACCGATTGTAGTGCTGCCGATAATGACCGAACCGAGCTGTTTTTAGTGGAAGGTGATTCTGCTGGTGGTTCTGCTAAACAAGCGCGAGACCGTGAATTTCAGGCAATTATGCCGCTACGTGGTAAAATTTTAAATACTTGGGAAGTAGAGTCGGGGCAAATACTCGCATCACAAGAAGTACATGATATTTCAGTGGCACTGGGTATTGACCCAGAATCAACAGATATGTCGGGACTGCGTTACAATAAGATTTGTATACTGGCCGATGCTGACTCGGATGGATTACACATTGCAACACTGTTATGTGCACTGTTTGTTCGTCATTTTCCAGAGTTAGTAAAAACAGGGCATGTGTATGTTGCAATGCCGCCATTATTTAGAATAGATATTGGCAAAGAAGTTTATTATGCCCTAGATGAAGAAGAGAAAACCGCTATTTTAGCGCGCATAGAAGCCGAGAAAAAACGCGGAAAAGTAAACGTACAACGATTCAAAGGTCTGGGTGAAATGAATCCGTTACAGCTTCGTGAAACCACTATGGATCCTAATACACGACGCTTAGTGCAGCTTACGCTTGATGAAGAAGTAGAAACCATGGAAATGATGGATATGCTACTTGCTAAAAAACGATCGCCTGATCGTCGTCAATGGTTAGAAGATCATGGTAACAAGGCGCTCGTTTAATTGCTTGTGCCTAACACTAGGAGAGACGAATGAAAAAATTACTAGGAAGTTTGCTGTTACTTGGGCTGACTAGCGCTCCTGCAATGGCTAAAAATATACTTGATAAGCTCACCGTAGCACCTGGGTTTGAAATTAGTTTATTTGCAAATGATGTAGAAAATGCACGTCAAATAGCTGTTTCAAAAAAAGGTATTGTGTATGTTGGCTCTCGTAAAGCAGGCAACGTATATGCGCTTATTGATCACAATAGCGACGGCGTAGCAGATAAAAAAATTGTTGTGGCTAAAGGCTTAAACATGCCCTCTGGCATAGCAATTAAAGATGGCGATTTATATGTAGGCGAAGTGCATCGTATTATTCGCTTTAAAAATATTGATACCCAATTAAAAGATCCAAAGTTTGATGTGGTCTATAACAAACTACCGAGTGAGCGTCATCATGGTTGGAAATTTTTACGTTTTGCACCAACGGGAGAATTAATCATTCCGGTGGGTGTGCCGTGTAATATTTGTGCTGAGGATGAACGTTTTGGTCGTATTTTTGCCCTTAATGTAGAAACAAAACAAATAAAAACAATAGCTAAAGGCGTTAGAAACACAGTGGGTTTTGATTTTCATCCTGCTACTCAAGCTTTATGGTTTAGTGATAACGGTCGCGACATGATGGGCGATGATATTCCGCCTGATGAGTTAAACCGTGCAACGCAAGAAGGTGAGCATTTTGGTTTTCCGTATGTTCATGCCGGCGCAATTATTGACCCTGAGTTTGGGGAAGGTAAAAACATTGCCGATTACACATCGCCAGCACTTGCACTTGCTGCGCACGTAGCGCCACTAGGTATTCATTTTTATAACGGTAAGCAATTTCCAGCAAGTTATAAGCAACAATTATTTGTTGCTGAACATGGCTCATGGAACCGTTCTAAAAAGTCAGGCTATAAAGTAGGCCTTGCAACAATCGAAGTAGGTCGCGTAACTAAATATACGCCATTTATTACTGGCTTTATGAAAGACGAAACAACATTTGGACGCCCTGTTGCATTTGCAGAATTAGGTGACGGCAGTCTGTTAGTAAGCGATGATTACGCCAATGTAATCTACCGTGTAAGCTATAAGAAAAACTAGGTAAGCTTTAATGAGTGATACAGATACCTTGCTAATGCAAGGAATTGAGCAACAAACAATGGGGCGTTTTACCGAAGACGCCTATTTAAATTATTCCATGTACGTAATCATGGATCGTGCCCTACCGCATGTAGGTGATGGCTTAAAACCAGTGCAGCGTCGTATTATTTATGCGATGAGCGAATTGGGCTTGTCGGCTAACGCTAAGTACAAAAAATCAGCCCGTACAGTGGGTGACGTACTCGGTAAGTACCATCCACACGGCGACAGTGCCTGTTACGAAGCGATGGTATTAATGGCGCAGCCGTTTTCTTATCGCTACCCTTTGGTAGATGGACAAGGAAACTGGGGTGCGGCAGATGACCCTAAATCGTTTGCAGCAATGCGTTATACCGAAGCGCGTTTATCTAAGTTTTCAGAAGTACTGCTTAAAGAGCTTGGCCAAGGCACCGTAGATTGGACACCAAACTTTGATGGCACAATGGATGAACCTGTTGTACTGCCTTCTCGTTTACCGCATATTTTACTCAACGGTATAACGGGTATTGCCGTAGGTATGGCAACTGATATTCCGCCACATAACGTACGTGAAGTGGCTAGCGCATGTTGTTTATTACTTGATAAACCAAAAACAGAGCTTGAAGAATTACTTGAGCTTGTACATGCGCCAGATTACCCAACAGATGCTGAAATAATTACCCCAAAAGCCGATATTCATAAAATATATAAAACCGGTCGTGGGTCTATCAAAATGCGTGCTGTTTATACCGAAGAGCATGGCGATATTGTTATTACAGCGCTGCCGCATCAATGTTCTGGTGGTAAAGTACTTGAGCAAATTGCAGTGCAAATGAACGCTAAAAAATTACCAATGATTGCCGATTTACGTGACGAGTCAGATCACGAAAATCCAACACGCATTGTAATTATCCCGCGCTCAAACCGCATTAAAGCTGAGCCATTAATGGCTCATTTATTTGCAACTACCGACCTTGAAAAAAACTACCGCGTAAACTTAAACATGTTAGGCCTAGATGGTCGCCCGCAAGTTAAAGACTTACGCTGTATTTTAAGTGAGTGGCTAACATTTAGACGCGAAACAGTGCGTCGTCGTTTGCAGTATCGTTTAGATAAAGTATTAGCGCGCCTACATATTTTAGAGGGTTTGTTAGCCGCCTTTTTAAATATCGATGAAGTAATTGAAATCATCCGCAGCGAAGATAAACCAAAGCCTGTATTAATGGAGCGCTTTGATTTAACTGATACGCAAGCGGAAGCAATTTTAGAATTAAAACTCCGTCATTTAGCAAAACTTGAAGAGTTTAAAATTCGTGGTGAGCAAGACGAACTAGCCAAAGAGCGTGATAAATTAGCGCAAATATTAGGCTCAGAACGTCGTATGTCGACACTGCTTAAAAAAGAAATTCAAGAAGCCGCTGAAATGTACGGTGACGATCGTCGCTCGCCAGTGATTGAGCGCTCAGAAGCAAAAGCGCTTAACGAAAAAGATTTAATTCCATCAGAGTCAGTTACTGTTGTGCTGTCAGACAAAGGCTGGGCACGCGTTGGTAAAGGTCATGATTTAGATGTACAAGGCTTAAATTATCGTTCAGGTGACGGCTTTAGAGCCTCGGCTCGTGGTAAGAGTAATCAACCTGCAGTATTTTTAGATTCAGCAGGGCGGGCGTTTGCAACCGATGCGCACAGTCTACCTTCGGCGCGTAGCCAAGGGGAGCCAATGACAGGTCGCTTTAACTTAACACCAGGTGCTAATTTTGAGCACGTGGTAATGAGTGAAGACGAGCAAGTATTGCTTATGGCGTCAGATGCGGGCTACGGCTTCATTACTGACTTTAAAGACTTAGTGAGTAAAAATAAAAATGGTAAAGCGCTGGTAAGTGTCCCTAAGGGTGGAATATTACTTTCGCCTATTAGAGTGAACGATGTTGCTAGCGATTACTGTATGGCTATTTCTAACGAAGGCCGAATGCTTTTATTCCCGCTACGTGACTTACCAAAATTAGGTAAGGGTAAAGGTAATAAAATCATTTCTATACCGGGTGCTAAAGTACAAGCCCGGGAAGAGTTTGTAAAAGTGCTTGCTGTTGTGCCACTAGGAAGCAGTGTTACGCTTCATGCTGGTAAGCGAAAACTAACACTTAAACCAAGTGATTTAGAGCATTATCATGGGGAGCGAGGGCGTAGGGGTAATAAATTACCACGTGGCTTACAGCGTGTAGACGAAGCCGTTGTTGAGCTAACACCTCAAGATGATGAATCAAAAGAAGTCATTAGCGAAGAGTAGCGAATTACTTTTTTGTAAAATAAAAACGGTCTGCATTTGCAGGCCGTTTTTGTTTTAAAACCATTTTAAAGCAATATTAAAACAAGCAGCTTAAATATTTCAGCGTACACTTGTGCGCTATTGACTCGTTTGTGTCACAAAATAACGCTATAATAATCATAATTGATTTTTGGAGAAGCCCATTTGCTAGCTGTCATACGCGTTTTTATTATGCTGCTGTTTATATTATTCAGTTGTATTTTTGGTTTATTACTTTCGATTGTAAGACCATTTCATCCTAATAATGTACATATAATAGCGGGTTGGTTTGGCTCAATGGCTAAAATGATTGGCGTTAAGTTAGTTTTAACACGTCATAAAGATGCCGTTGATCCAGGTCCTGCGGTTTATGTTGCTAATCATCAAAATAGCTACGACTTATTTACAGTGCCAGCAATGGTGCCAAAAAATTGCGTAAGTTTAGGTAAAAAAAGCTTAAAGTGGATTCCGTTTTTTGGTCAGCTTTACTGGTTGTCGGGTAATATATTAATAGACAGATCTAATCGTTCCAAAGCGGCGGGAACTATTTCAAAAGCAGCCGAAAAAATTAAGAAGAATGGCTTATCTGTATGGATGTTTCCTGAAGGTACACGAAGTTACGGAAGAGGTTTATTGCCGTTTAAAACTGGCGCGTTTCACACCGCAATGAGCGCAGATGTACCCATGATTCCAGTATGTATGAATACAACACATAAAACCATTAAGCTAAATCGTTGGGATAATGGTACAATTCACATCGAAATGTTAGCGCCTATATCGCTTGATAAAAACACTAGCGCGCGTGAGCATGCTAAAAGCGTGCATAGCATTATGGCTGCTAAAATAACTGAATTAGATGCTCAAGTGAGAGATAAATAATGGAAAACTGGCGTGAAATAAGTGAAGACATCGTAAGTTCACTACTTGAAGATGGATCAGATCCTGAAATACTTTATGAAGTAGAACACCATTTTGTATGTGAAGACTTCCCTAAGCTAGAGCAAGCAGCGTTGGCTGCTTTTAAACTAGGCTACGATGTTGAAGAGCCAGCAGAGCTTGAGCTTGAAGACGGCAGCAAAATTTGGAGCTTCGACATAGTAGTAGAAGCTGAGCTAGACGTAGACGTAATTATGGAAGACGTTGATAAGCTAGCGCAACTAGCCGTAGAATGCGAAGTTGAGTACGACGGTTGGGGCACTTACTTTCAAGAGTAATGCAGCTAACTAGGGTTTAGATTTATTAATTTGAAAGCGAGTATTGTAAAAGTACTCGCTTTTTTGTGTCTCGAATTAGGGAGTGCTAATTTTACATGATTCAAACTTGCTTACATCCATGTAAGAATAAGTTAACCGAGCGCAGCTTCCGCGTTCTGCTCACGCCCCTCACCTGTATCCCTGTCTCTTATACACAAGTCTTTGAATATCGTTAAGTCTGTGATCTAATCGATCATCATCACTCATAGATTTATCGTATGCACACAAACACTTCTGAAGAATGGGCTCAATTAATTTTTGGTAACGC